>NZ_AP022822.1:1307500-1607500 GCF_011397115.1 Enterococcus saigonensis
ATTTTTATTATTCCTAAAATTGATAGTGAATGGGAAAGCTTCATTAGCGATCATGAGAGTCCAATGAAGAAAATCGAACAGGAAATCGATCAGTTGACGGCAAATGCAATTACAGCAAAAATGCAAATTGAAAAACTTGATGAAAAACTTAAAGAGCTTATTCAAAAAGAAAAAGCAATTGAAAATAACAAAAGTTTTTTCAACCGTGGAAAAACAGATGAAGAGTTAGAAACTCTTCTTAAGCAAAAAGAAGAACTATCTGCTCAACGCGCCAAGTGGTTACCATTTGTAGAAGAACGAGAAAAAACACTTCAACAAAAAGAAGTATTGGAAATTAAATACCAGCAATTGAGATTAAATCGCGCCTTAGTTATAAAAGAATTCCGACAGATTAAACGATATTTCGGTGATTTAGAGGTCTTACAAAAACAACTAGCAAATTTTATAGCAGAATATTTAAATAAAGGAGGCAAAGAGAATGACTGAAAATAGAGATCCTTTATCCCAAGAATCGTTAACGGTTCCAGTAGCTAATAATTCCAATCAATCATTAGAAGTGGAGGAAAAATTGACTACAGAGTTACCAAAAACTACAGAAGCAGAAGCTTACCAAAAAAATAAAGCAAACGATCACAATGAAATTGTATTGTTAATTGCAGCTTCAGAAAAAGAATTAGCTGATTTAAAATTACGTAAAGCATTAATGGAGGCTGATTTTGAAGAGTTACTAGCAGAGTTTCGGCGTTTGATTCTTCCACAAAAAGAAATATCTGTAATTGCAAAAAAGATTCTATTAGAATATTTTTCTTATGAACTTTTAAATCCATTACACTCAGTAGGTTTAAAACCGGCAGAAAATAGTTATGATTTATGGGAGACGAAACATTTTTTGGTTCGATATTATTTAGATAATAACCAAAATTTAGTTTTTAGTTTTAAAATTAATCCTGTAGATTCGCGTTTTGCTTCTGAATTTATGCCACTAGTAACTGTTAACGTGCAAGAGATGAAGGTTATAGTTAACGATGAAGAGGTATTACGTCTAATTCATTTATGGTATGCCGACAAAGTATTTTCAAAAAGTCAGTTGTCACTCGTAAATTATGATATTAATTTATTACTACAACATTTTCGAAGGTTAGACTTTGAAGTTGCTGCGACACTTTTGGATAACACACAAAAATTACATGTTGAACTAGAGACTAGTTACCCGATGACTGCGAATGTTCTTGATGAAATTTTCATCATTACAATGGAAAATGAAGATTTCGATTTTGAAAAACTAGATACCAGTCACTATGAAGTCTTATTAGATCAAGAACAAAAAGTTGCTATCTATCCAGATGATAATAACAAAACAGCATTATTCATTGATTCTAATAAACGGCGTAGATCCTTACTGGACTTTTTTACGAGTTATTCTTTTTTAGTGCCTTTATTAGTGCGAAAATAATAAAAAAACCAAGAATAAAAGCGATTAGCCTCAGATTATAAGAAGAGGTGCTTTTATTCTTGGATTCTTTTATTATTAAAACTAATCTAGCGCAGGTTTAGAAATACTTTTACGATTTTGAAAAAAATATGATGCTACAATTATACTATACATAATAACTGTCACTTGGGTAACTATTAAATTACTAGTAGACAAAATTGCAATCAAGATGGCAGTCAAACTTAATAAAGTTACGAGATTGATAGTTCTTTTAAACAAAGAGCCAGCGTTTTTCCGTAAATAACAAAAATATGCTAAACACAGCAGTAACCAAATTAAAAGAACTGTATAAGAAAGAGAACCAACTAAATAATTAAAAAGAGACTCGCCAAATACATAAGATAATAAAACACCAACATAGAGCATTCCAGTTGAAAACATAACAGCTCTGTTGGGCACACCATGCTTATTCAATTGCATATATTTACTGAATTTTTTTGTTTTAGAAAGTTGTAAATGCAAAATTCGTGATGATGCATAAATGCCAGAGTTAATTGAAGAAAACAAAGCAAATACAATGACTAAGTTGACCAGATCAGCAGCAAATGGAATTTGCATTTTTTCAAACACTAAGACAAAAGGACTGGCATTGGAATTGGCTAAGGTCTGCCAAGGATAGATTATGAGTAGTAAAAACATTGGTACAATATAAAAAGCAATAATGCGAAATAAGACGCTACGAATCGCTTTAGGAATTGATTTAGCCGGATCTTCTGTTTCTCCCATTGCAATGATGACCAGTTCTGTCCCACCATAAGAATAAACAACTAGTAGTAATGAATTTAATAACCCTTGAACTTTATGGGGAAAAAATCCACCATGATTAGTTAGTGCGCTCATCGTTGGTACAAGTCCATCGTGAAAAATTCTACTAATCACCAAGTAACTGGCAAAAATAATTAGTAAAACAACAACACTGATCTTTCCCATTGTTAACCAAAATTCAGTTTCGGCAAAGATTTTAACCGATAAAAAATTAATCATAGTAGTTAGTAGGGAAATGATTAATATAAAAATCCAAGCAGGAGTGTTTGGAAACCACAATTGCATAAAGCTCGCTGCTGCAACAGCTTCAGCAACAATATTAATCATCCACATCGTCCAATACAACCAATCGGTAAAATAGGCCGAAAAAGAACCGATATAAGGTGCGACTACACCTGATAAACTTTGAGCATGGCTGTTTTTAACAGCTAGAGTCCCTACTGCATTCATGATGCTAAATAATAATAGTCCCCCTAAAAAGAAGGCAAGAATAACAGAAGGACCAGCTAGATTGATTGCTTCGCCGCTGCCTTTAAATAACCCAGCTCCGATTGCACCTCCTAAAGCCAACATTGTTACGTGGCGAGAATGCATCTTTTTTTGTAATTTATTTTCCATTTTTTCACCTATCTTAAAAGCTATGTAAAATAACAATAGCCAAATTTTTAAAGAACAAACAGTATCATACTTGAATATTCTGAAAATTTCAACAAAAAATTATATAAATTTTTCAAAATTTTCTTTCAGTTGTTCTAAATGGAATATTAGGGCATAATAAAAACGCGTTTGGCTAAATCAAGTTAAGCTAAGTTTGACTGTAGAAA
Organism: Enterococcus saigonensis; assembly: GCF_011397115.1. NCBI lineage: Bacteria > Bacillati > Bacillota > Bacilli > Lactobacillales > Enterococcaceae > Enterococcus > Enterococcus saigonensis. The sequence goes on from NZ_AP022822.1 coordinate 1,310,582, forward strand.
TTGCGAGTTCTGTTTGTCCTTGCAAATGTTTCCAAATATGACTTTTATAAAAGGGGAAAAGATGAAGAAAAAAATTAGCTTTAGCGGTATTTTGGCGGTCTTGCTGCTTTTTATTTTGCAAGTCACAGGAATACTACCAACAACAGAAAAAAATGCGCCACAACAACACACGCAACATAGTAATGGAATAGCTCCTTCAGTACTTTCAATCGAGAAGGTCAATTTAGACGATCCGCCTCGTTTGAAAAAAATTGCTGTGGAAAATATTCGCAATGTAGACGGGGACACCTTCGCATTTTATATTCATAACAAAGAGTTCAAATTACGGCTTTTGATGGTGGATACCCCCGAAAGTGTTAAACCAGATTTGCCTATCCAACCGTTTGGTAAAGAAGCGAGTTCTTTTACTAAAAACAAACTTAAAAACGAAGATGTTAGTATCGTTTTTGATAAAGGACAAGTAAAAGATAAATACGGACGTTACTTAGCCTATGTATATACTGGAGATGAAATGCTACAAATAGCATTATTAAAAGCAGGACTGGGCATTGTGCGTTACGTGAATGTGGGTGGCGATAGTTATGTCGATGAGTTGATGAAGGCTCAAAATTTTGCACAACAAAAAAGCCTTGGCGTTTGGCACGAAAAAAACTATATTAGCAAAAAGAATAATGGTTATTATCAATATAATGTGCGTTAGTTTTAAAAAATGAGAGTAAATAATTCAAATAAAACTGGAGATGGTCTTAATAAAAAGCCTCAAGTCAAATCGACTTGGGGCTTTTTTCCTTTTACTCTTCTGCTAAAATGACTCTTACCATCTTATCTAAGAATTCTTCTTCTGTCATAGGATTTTCTGAGTCTCCATGTGAAAAAGCTTTTTCGTTTTTTTGCCCATCAGTAAAAAGATAAGTATTATCTGAGTTAATAAAAAAGTAGTAATCTTTTTCCCCTTCAATATAAAGGACTTCTTTTTGGTCCGGATACTCCACTGTAATATCCATTACTGTGATTCCTGATACGTGATTTGTCAAATAATCTTCCGCTTGTTTAATTGTTAATGCCATGATTATCAATCCCTTCATATACATAGTACCACCATTCACAAAAGGGAGTATAAATAAACACTTATTATCAATATGGAAAAAAATAATACATCTTTTTGCAAGAAAAGGTTCACATTCCTATCTTTTTAGATTATAGTTATTATAAATTGATAATTAGTAATTCCTTAGTAAATGGTTTTTACAAAGGGCTTATTTTCAATTAGTAAAGTATATTCTCAATAAATCACTGGAGGGAAAACAATGTCAATGATTGGAAAAGAAGTTACAGAATTCAGCGCACAAGCATATCATAATAGTGAATTTGTGGCAGTATCAGCAGAAAACTTTAAGGGAAAATGGAGTGTTTTGTGTTTTTATCCTGCTGATTTTACTTTTGTCTGTCCAACAGAATTAGAGGATTTGCAAGAACAATATGAAACATTACAATCTTTAAATGTAGAAGTCTATTCTTGTTCAACAGACACTCACTTTACCCATAAAGCATGGCATGAAACATCAGAAGCAATTGGTAAAATCAAATACTATATGATTGGGGATCCTAGTCATAAAATTGCTGAAATGTTTGATGTCTTAGACGAAGCTGAAGGATTAGCGCAACGTGGTACTTTTATCATTGACCCAGATGGGATTGTCCAAGCAGTAGAAATTAATGCTGACGGTATTGGCCGTGACGCAAGTACTTTAGTGGATAAAATTCGTGCAGCTCAATACGTACGTACGCATCCAGGAGAAGTTTGTCCGGCAAAATGGAAAGAAAGTGGCGAAACTTTGACACCAAGTTTTGATTTAGTTGGTAAAATTTAAGTAGTCTTTATGTGTTTATAGTAAGCATCGAATTAAGAAAAATATTGCCGTCATCCTTTGCAATTACCAACACTGTTTGCTGTCGGCTTGTGAAGATTGACGGTTTTTATTTAAAGGAGAAAAAAATTGTTAGATAATAATACGATTCAGCAGTTAAAACAATATTTGACAATGCTAGAAGGCCCAGTCGTTTTTCGGGCTAGTTTAGGCACGGATGAGAATTCTGATAAGATGAGAGAATTTTTGTTAGAAGTTACAGCATTGTCGCACCTATTAACCTTAGAAGAAGTAACAGGTACACGAAAACCGCAATTTGCAGTTGATCGACCAGATTACGCCAGTGGCATTATTTTTGCTGGATTACCTTTAGGACATGAGTTTGCTTCATTCATTTTAGCTGTTTTACAAGTTAGTGGTCGTGTTCCAAAAATTTCTGAAGAGGATTATAAGCAAATTGAAGCGATTAACGACCCCTTACACTTTGAAACGTTTATTAGTTTGACGTGTCAAAACTGTCCGGATGTTGTTCAAGCATTAAATATTATGGCTGTTTTAAACCCTAATATTCGTCATACGATGATTGAAGGCGGAACCTTTAAAGAAGAAGTAGAAGCAAAAAATATTTTAGCAGTCCCGACAGTCTTTTTAAATGGCGTAGAATTTTCAAGTGGTAGAGGGACTCTGACACAATTATTAAAGAAAATTCCAACCAATGAAAAAAAAGAATTTAAAAATAGAGATCCTTTTGATATTTTGGTAGTAGGAGGCGGTCCTGCTGGTGCTAGCGCCGCAATTTATGCTGCACGTAAAGGTATTAAAACGGGGTTGTTGGCTAATGAATTTGGGGGACAAGTATTGGAAACTTTATCCATTGAAAATATTATTGGCACGCCTAAAACTCAAGGCACTAAATTTATGGCCGAGGTGAAACAACACGTCGAAGAATATGATGTAGATTTAATCAGTGGTGAAGTTGCAACGAGTATTCAAAAAGATGACTTAGTGACTGTTAATTTAGAAAATGGCGCAAATATTCAAAGTAAGGCTGTCATTTTAGCAACTGGAGCACATTGGAAAAATTTAGGTATTCCAGGTGAAGATGAATTTAAAAATAAAGGGGTAGCTTATTGCCCACATTGTGACGGTCCATTATTTGCTGGCAAAGATGTAGCGGTTATCGGGGGTGGAAATTCTGGTATTGAGGCAGCTATTGATTTAGCTGGCATCTGTCGCCATGTTTATGTACTTGAATTTTTACCGGAACTAAAGGCAGATAAAATCTTACAAGAACGATTAGCAGGAATTGAAAATGTAACAGTTATCTTAAATGCTGAGACAACAAGCATTACCGGAACAGATAGAGTGGAAAGCTTAACTTATCGTAAGCGTGAAACAGGTGAAAAAGAAAGTATTTCTGTGGCTGGAACATTTATTTTAATTGGATTACAACCAAATACGAAGTGGTTGGAGAATACTCCGATTGCTTTAAATAATCGCAAAGAAGTTATTACTGCTGCAGATGGCGCGACAAACGTAGCAGGAATTTTTGCCGCTGGAGACTGCACGGATAGTCGCTATAAGCAAATTATCATCGCTATGGGATCAGGCGCAACTGCTGCATTAGGAGCTTTTGACTATTTGATTCGTCAAGGCTAATACGAATGAAATAGGAATGTCATAATTTTTTATAGCTAAAAAAGTTGTGAATTTTTTGTAAAGACATAGCTTTTTTTATCAGGGTTTGTTATCATAAATGAGTAATATTTTTTCCATATTTTGTAATGGTTGAGTCAAAGACTTCAAGGATCGCGTTCTTCAAGGGGTGAGAAGAGCATTTTTGAAGTGCTTTTTTAAACGTACTTCAATATATTTGAAGTGCGTTTTTTTTATTAATATCAAGTTAATTTGAAAGCTAAAAGTTTTTCGAGTGATTGAAAATTTTTCAGGTTCACGTGCAAAGGAGGAAATCAATTGAAAGAAGCTTTAGATAAAATTAAAGCAGCTGAATTAAAAAATGAAGCTTTACAAAAAAAATTACAAAAAGATTTACAAGAATACACTGAACAAAAGGAAACCGAATTACGGCTATTGCAAGATAGTCTTAAAACAAAACGTCAACAAAAAACTGATGCAGCAGAAAAAATTGCCAAAGCTGCATTAAAAAGTGAAAAAGAGACACTATTAGCTGCTGCTAAAGAAGAAGAAGCGACATTTACCGCGCTTTATAAAGAGCGTCATGAAAAAGTCGCCACTTTCATTATAGAAAGGGTGCTGGAGACTTATGGCAGTTGAAGCAGTAAAAAAGATTTCCTTAATTTTAGAAAAATCACAACAAGAAAAATTACTCCAACTTCTCCAAGCACTTCAGACTATTGAAATTACAGATTTAGTTTCAGATGAAGAAAATCAGGCTTGGATTAAGTATTATTTTCCAAATGGATTGCAATTTTCGCAAGAAAAATTACAAAAATATGAAAAGTTATTACAGCAAATTGAAACGGCCATCCGGTTTGTGAAAAATCACGGAAATGCAAAAGAAAAAACGACTGAATTAAAGCGTCAAACACTTGATTTTTTGACTTTTGAAAATGAATTTGACGAAGAAAAATTACAGTCGCGTTTAGATCAGTTGTCAGATTTACAATATCGTTGGTCTAAAATGGAAGAAGCAAAAAAAGAAAATTTAGAAAAAGAACAGTGGGGAACATTATGGCAAAGTCTCGATGCATACACTGCAGATGAGGCAGCCAACATTCAATTGCTATTAGGTACTTTAGAAGATAAGACTTGGTTAGATTTTTTAAGTGAAGTTAAAGAAAATGATAGTCTGTATGTTGAGAATATTTTTACCGAAAAGCAGGTCACCGGTTTTGCTTTAATTTACTTAACGTGTGAGCAAAAAAGTGTACAAGCATTACTACAAAAGCACGGTGTAAAAGAAGAAGTTAATTCGTTTAATAAACTACCTAAACAAGTTTTACAAGAAGCAAAGGCTCAGTTAGCTGAACTTTCTAAAGAAGAAAAAAAATTAGTAGTAGAAATTGGTCAACAAAAAAAAGAAATTGCACACTTACAATTGGCAGAAGAGGTTATCTTGGCCAAAAAAGAACGGGAGATAATTAAAACAGGATTAATCAATTCTGATAATCTTGTTGTCTTATCTGGTTGGTTAGCTGTTAGTGATTGCCGGCAATTTGAAGACCAGTTAAAAACCTATTTTCCTAACCATGAGATTTATTATACGTATGCTGATCCAACAGAAGTTGAGATTGAAGCATTAAAAACACCAACTAAATTGAAAAATATTGGACTGGTCAAGCCTTTTGAAATGCTCACAGAAATGTATAGTCTGCCACAATATCAAGAAATTGATCCTACACCGTGGTTAGCACCGTTTTACTTTGTTTTTTTTGGCATGATGGTGGCCGATTTGGGCTATGGAGTATTAATGCTTTTAGTTACAACGCTTGCACTAAAGAGAATTACCTTAAGTAAAGGTGTTACTCGCTTTATGAAATTGTTTCAATATTTATCAATCTCAACGATTATTTGGGGTCTAATTTATGGGAGCTGCTTTGGGGCAGAATTGCCAATTTATCTATTATCTCCTTCCAAAGATTTCATGGCGATTTTTGGCATTTCAATGATTTTTGGTGGAATACAATTATTTACGGGATTATTCTTAGCAGCAAAAGAAAACATTAAAAAAAGAGATTATTTGCAAGCTGTAAATCAAGGTTTTTCTTGGCAAGCAATCTTGGCTGGAATTATTATTGCCGCTGCTGGGAAAATGGTATTTGTATCAGAAGCACTTTTTATCCTAGGAATTGTAGTAGCTGCAATTGGTGCAATTTGCGTTCTTTTAATTCCAGCAATTACTGGTAAATCAAAAGTTGGCGGCTTTTTCATGGGTTTGTATGAACTTTATGGTGTAACCAGTTATATTGGCGATTTTGTCAGCTATAGCCGCTTAATGGCGTTAGGAATTTCTGGTGGGAGTATTGCCGCTGCTTTTAACATGTTAGTGGGCTATATGCCGCCTGCAGCCCGCTTTACAGCTGGGGCTGTTTTAATTGTAGCTTTACAAGGTTTAAATATTTTTTTATCCTTGCTTAGTGCTTATGTTCATGCGGCCCGCTTACAATACGTCGAATTTTTTGGGAAATTTTATAATGGCGGCGGGCGTGCATTTAAAACGTTTAAACCGACCGAAAAATATGTCAACTTTAAAGAAGAAAATGGAGGAAAGAACAAATGATTGATTTTTTAATTAACAACCAAGGTGGTATGATTTTTGCAATTATCGGAATGGGGATTGCAACGATTTTTTCAGGAATTGGTTCATCAAAAGGAGTAGGCCTAACAGGTGAAGCCGCTGCAGCTTTAACGACAAGTCAACCAGAAAAATTTGGACAGGCTTTAATCTTACAATTACTACCAGGGACCCAAGGGCTATATGGTTTTGTTATTGCTTTTATGATTTATGGAAGTTTATCTGCTGACATGTCAATCGTAAATGGAATGGCTTATCTTATGGCTTCTTTACCCGTTGCTTTTACTGGTCTATTTTCTGGCATTGCCCAAGGGAAAGTTGCTGCTGCTGGTATTCAAATTTTAGCAAAAAAACCAGAACACTTCTTTAAAGGAGTTATGTTTGCAGTAATGGTTGAAATGTATGCCATTTTAGGTTTTGTTATCTCATTTTTACTTTTAGGTAGCATCTAATTTCTAATAGTAGAAGGAGGCAAAGCTATGGATGCAATTACGAAAATTATTGAACAAATAGACCAAGCAGCAGCAACGAAACGCACTGCCTATAAATCAGAACAACTAGCACAAATTGATGCTGATTTTCTACAACGTAAAATGATGATCGAAGCTGAAGATGAAAAATTAACAGCACAATTACAAAAAAATCAAAACATCAAATACAAACAACTTCATGCGCGGCAACAGATGGAAGTAAAACAAGAAACATTGATGGCAAAACAAAATTATTTAAGTCAAGTATTTGCAGAAGCCTATAACAAAATGCAAGCTTGGCAAAATGAAGAAATACGAGATTTTGCAGCTACTTGTTTAGAACAGTTATCTTTGGAAAAAGGAAAGAAAGTTCTTTTTAAACCATCACATTCTATGCCAAAATCAAGCTATTCAACTGAATGGTTAGCCCATTTGAATGAAAAACTAGATTATGAATTGGTTTATGGCGGAGAAATTCCGGCAGATTCTTATGGATTTGTCATTGATGATGAAGGGGTACAGTATAACTTTTTATACCAAGACCTACTCAATGAAATCAAAACATCAAATAGCAGCACTATTTCAAATATGTTGTTTGAAATATAAAGAAAAGTAGCTTTGAAAGAAAGTTTGATTTTATGACAAGGAGCGCGTTTATGAAACAAGATTTATATCATCAACTGAATCCTTACGTTCGCTTGAAAGAAACAGAAATTTTAGCTCCTAATTTTTATGAGCAGTTAATTGCATCTGACTTGCCAAAGATAAAAGAACTATTAATGGGTACGGTCTATGGTAAATATATCACAGAAGATTTCCCCAATAATTTTGATGCTGTTTTGAATCAGGAATTGTTAGCAAGTTATAGCGAACTAGTAGAAAGAGCCCCAAAACCAGAAGTTGTTTTTATCTTTACGATGCGTTTTACTTTGCATAATTTAAAGGTCTTAACAAAAGCATATTACATCGGTGAAAATTACGATCATTTATATTTACCCGATGGTTTTTATGACCTAGATGAGTTAAAACATGCGATTGAAACGGGGAAATCTGCGGTATTGCCGCCTTCAATCTTAAAGAGCATCCATGAAGTTAAGGCATACTTGGCTGAATCTGCTATTTTACAAGGGATAGATGTCATTTACGATCGTCGTTTTTTAAAAGAACAACGACGTTTGGGAGAAGAAATAGGCTATCCAGAATTATTAAAAGAAATCGTTGTGTTTATTGATTTAACCAATATTATCACTGCATTACGCTGTCTTTTACAAAAACGTACACAAGCCTTTTTAACTGCAGTTTTATCGAGCTCGGGTAGTATTCCAAAAGAAACATATTTGGATTTTGCCCAAAAAGACGTTTCATCTTTGCGAGATTATCTTTTGACGACGGAATATGGTGATCTTTTATCTCCTGCTCTTCGTGGTGATGAAATTGATTTTTCCCAATTAGATAAGATTAAGGATAATCGGCTGACAGAGTTGTTTGCATCGGCACAAACAGAAGCATTTGGCCCCTTACCGCTATTGGCCTATTTGAATGCCAAAGAAGTCGAGACCAAAAATTTGCGCCTAATTATTACTGGTAAGAAAAGTGGCTTTACAAATGAACAAATTAAAGAAAGGATGCGGATGACCTATGACATATAAAATTGGTGTAATCGGAGATAAAGCGTCCGTGTTACCTTTTAAATTGTTTGGATTCACTGTCTTCTCAGATACGAAAAAAGAGGCTGTTTTACAAGCGTTTCGACAAATGGCATCTGAAGGGTATGGTGTTATTTATTTAACAGAAGTTTGTGGCAAAGCAATTGAAGAAGAAATCAATCGGCATAAATCAAATCCAAAATTGTCAGTGGTATTGATTCCAAATCATGATGGGACGTTAGGAATTGGACGTCAAATGATTCAAGACAATGTTGAAAAAGCAGTCGGACAAAACATTTTGTAAAGGAGCTAAAGATCGTGCAAGTTGGCAAGATAATCAAAGTATCTGGCCCGTTAGTAATGGCCGAAAATATGAGTGAAGCCAGCATCCAAGATATTTGTTTTGTAGGTAGTCTTGGTGTAGTTGGTGAAATTATCGAAATGCGAGGCGATATTGCCTCTATTCAGGTTTATGAAGAAACTGCTGGTATTGGTCCTGGAGAACCTGTTCGTTCTACTGGAGAAGCTTTGTCAGTAGAATTGGGGCCAGGAATCATTTCGCAAATGTTTGATGGTATTCAACGCCCGTTGGATGTTTTTATGGCCCAAACAAAGAGTAATTTTTTAACGCGGGGCGTCCAGCTACCAGCCTTAGATCACACGAAAAAATGGAATTTTCAAGCCAGTGTTGCAGTAGATACTTTTGTTTCAACTGGCGATATTATTGGAACAGTACAAGAAACAAAAATTATTACCCATAAAATAATGGTACCTCACGGAGTTTCCGGTAGAGTAAAGGAAATTAAATCCGGCGAATTTACGTTAGACGACGTTATTTATAGATTAGAAACAAAAACAGGTGATAAAGAATTCACTATGTTACAAAAATGGCCAGTACGCCGTGCCAGACCGGTAAAAGAAAAAATGAATCCGCAGGCACCAATGATTACAGGCCAACGTGTTATTGACACTTTTTTTCCTGTGACAAAAGGGGGAGCTGCGGCAGTTCCTGGCCCGTTTGGTGCAGGTAAAACCGTCGTCCAACACCAAATTGCCAAATGGGCAGATGTAGATTTAGTTGTTTATGTTGGGTGCGGTGAACGAGGCAATGAAATGACAGATGTAATGAACGAATTTCCAGAGTTAATTGACCCTAATACGGGAGAATCTTTGATGGAACGAACAATTTTAATTGCAAATACATCAAATATGCCTGTAGCAGCGAGAGAAGCTTCAATTTATACTGGTATCACCATTGCCGAATACTTCCGGGATATGGGTTATTCGGTAGCTATTATGGCAGATTCCACCTCACGTTGGGCAGAGGCTTTACGTGAAATGTCTGGTCGGCTAGAGGAAATGCCAGGGGATGAAGGTTACCCAGCTTATCTAGGTTCCCGACTGGCAGAATATTATGAACGAGCAGGAAAAGTAATTGCTTTAGGGCAAGAAGGTCGCGAGGGAAGCATTACTGCTATTAGTGCTGTCTCCCCGTCTGGTGGAGATGTTTCAGAGCCAGTGACACAAAATACGCTACGTGTTGTGAAGGTTTTCTGGGGATTGGATTCTACTTTGGCACAAAAACGCCATTTTCCGTCGATTGACTGGCTTAAAAGCTATTCTTTATATGACACGGAAGTTGGGAATTACTTAGATCAAGAGTTACAAGTTCCTTGGTCAGAACTTGTAACCGAAGCCATGCGTCAACTCCAAAAGGAATCTGAATTACAAGAAATTGTGCGTTTGGTTGGAATTGACTCACTATCTGAAAAAGATCAGTTATTATTAGAAGTGACCAAATCCATTCGCGAAGATTACTTGCAGCAAAATGCTTTTGATGATATAGATACATTCACTTCAAGAGAAAAACAATATCAAATGCTTTCTAATATTCTCACCTTTGGTACAGAAGCAGAAAAAGCATTAGAATTGGGCTCGTACCTGTCAGAAATTATGAGCGGTACAGTATTATTGCGTGATAAAATTGCCCGTATGAAGTATGTACCAGAAACTGAACTTGATAAAATTAATGATTTAGCACAAGAAATAAAAGAAACGATTAAAACAATTATCCAAGAAGGGGGCATGAATCGTGATTAAAGAGTATAAAACGATTGGCGAAGTTGTCGGCCCCTTGATGGCTGTCGATAAGGTCTCTGGTGTCAAGTATGAAGAGTTAATCGAAGTACGTTTACAAACTGGAGAGTTACGTAAAGGCCAAGTTTTGGAAATTTCTGAAGATAAAGCTTTAGTTCAGATTTTTGAAGGAACTGGTGGTATTAATCTTAAGGATTCTGCCGTTCGGTTTTTGGGGCATCCACTCCAATTAGGCGTATCACTGGACATGATTGGTCGGACTTTTGATGGCTTAGGTCGCCCCAAAGATAATGGACCAGAAATTTTACCTGAAAAAATGTTAGATATAAATGGTGAAGTAATCAATCCGATGGCCAGAGATTATCCAGATGAATTCATTCAAACTGGAATTTCTTCAATTGATCATTTGAACACACTAGTACGAGGGCAAAAACTGCCTGTATTCTCTGGTTCAGGCTTGCCCCATAAAGAACTCGCGGCACAAATCGCTAGACAAGCTGCAGTACTCAATACAGATGATGATTTTGCTGTTGTTTTTGCAGGCATTGGGATTACTTTTGAAGAAGCAGAATATTTCATGGAGGACTTTCGTAAGACTGGTGCGATTGATCGGTCGGTTGTTTTCATGAATTTAGCCAATGATCCTGCCATCGAACGGATTGCGACACCACGGATGGCGCTGACTGCAGCTGAATATTTAGCATATGAAAAAGGAATGCACGTATTAGTCATTATGACTGATATGACAAATTACTGTGAAGCGTTACGGGAAATTTCAGCAGCACGGCGAGAAGTTCCCGGTCGACGTGGCTACCCAGGTTATTTATATACCAACTTGGCAACATTGTATGAACGTGCAGGTAGAATCAAAGGCTTAAAAGGTTCTGTAACCCAAATACCAATTTTAACTATGCCAGAAGACGATAAAACGCACCCAATCCCCGATTTAACCGGTTATATTACAGAAGGCCAAATTATTTTATCTCGTGACTTGTATAAAAGCGGGATTAAGCCACCAATTGATGTCTTACCTTCTTTATCTCGACTTAAAGATAAAGGAACTGGAGCTGGTAAAACGAGAGAAGATCATGCTGCAACCATGAATCAGTTGTTTTCTGCCTACGCTCAAGGAAAGCAGGCAAAAGAACTAGCAGTTGTCTTAGGGGATTCTGCATTATCTGAAGTTGATAAAATATATGCAAAATTTGCTGAACGTTTTGAAACAGAATATGTTAATCAAGGTTATGAAACAAATCGTTCGATTACTGAAACACTAGATTTAGGGTGGCAATTATTGAGTATTTTGCCAAAAACTGAATTGAAACGTATTAAAGATGATATGATTGAAAAGTACTTGCCAGAAAAGGGGTAGTTTAAATGGCGCGTTTAAATGTTAATCCGACCCGAATGGAATTAGCGCGATTGCAAAAACAACTGACAACAGCCAAACGGGGACATAAGTTATTAAAAGATAAGCAAGATGAATTAATGCGCCGCTTTATTTTGATGATAAAAGAAAATAATCACTTGCGCCAAAAAGTTGAAAAAATGATGGAAAGTGCGATGCGTTCATTTCGCCTGGCTAATGCAACTTTGAATGAAGCTTTTATTGAGGAACTGTTTATTTTACCTGCTACCCGGGTAGAACTGGAAATGGATCAAAAAAATATTATGAGTGTAGCAGTCCCTGTTTTGAATTTTCATTATGATGAAGATATTTTTGAGGCTCCGTTAGAATATGGCTACATTAATTCTAACGTTCCCTTAGATAACGCTATTGAGCGTTTTACAACCGTGTTACCACAGCTTTTAGCTTTGACAGAGATTGAAAAGACTTGTCAGTTGATGGCTAGTGAAATTGAAAAAACAAGACGTCGCGTGAATGCATTAGAATATATGACAATTCCAGAGTTAGAGGAAACAATTTATTACATCAAAATGAAGCTAGAAGAAAATGAGCGTTCTGAAGTAACGCGGATGATTAAAATTAAAAATATGAATCGCAGTATATAATGAAATAGTGCTTTAAATTTATTCTGATAGCATGAAAGAATTATCTTGTTGGAATTTTCTTTGATTTTTACTCATCTGTATACTGAATAGCTTTTGCCGTTGCTATATCAAAAAAACTGGGGAAATTCACTACAATTTTCCCCAGTTTTTTTATTATCTGGTACAATCTAGGGTAAGCATCCGAATAGTACTTTAATTAAAAAGGATAGAACGTGTAAAATGGAGGTAAGTTTGTTGAAACGATATAAAAAAGTTCCTTTAGCAACCCCCCAGCTCATATCACTGGGGTTTGCAGCGGTAATTTTTGGTGGAGCTTTATTATTAATGTTGCCAATCTCTAATCGTCAAGGAGAAATTACACCTTTTATTGACGCTTTGTTTACTGCGACATCGGCAACTTGTGTCACCGGATTGACTACGGTTAATACTGCACAGCACTGGACACCATTTGGTCAACTCATTATTTTGCTCATGATTGAAACAGGTGGACTGGGATTCATGTCACTGCCTGTGTTCTTTTTTATGATTGCTAAAAAGAAAATCAATTTGCGAACTCGAATGCTCCTAAAAGATTCTCTTAATTTGGATCAGATGAATGGCGGTGTCAACTTGATGCGTTATATATTGTTAACATCTGTCATTATTCAGGGATTGGGTGTTTTTGCTTTGAGTTTTTCTTTTGTGCCACGCTATGGTTGGATTAAAGGAATCTGGTTTAGTATTTTTCATTCTGTTTCAAGTTTTTGCAATGCTGGTTTTGATCTGTTAGGGGATAGCTTGGCAAATGATCAACAAGATATCTGGCTCCTTTTTGTTGTCATGACTTTAATTATTGCAGGGGGTCTAGGCTTTTTAGTCTGGTATGATATTATGCAATATCATACGCGTAAGCGTTTGTCTATTCATTCCAAAATTGCATTAACTATGACAGCTAGTCTGCTTATATTCGGTACTTTCGGATTTTATTTGACGGAACATAATGCGCAGAATTTAGTGGTGGGTAACTGGCTACAACGCCTATTTAATACTATGTTTATGGCAGTAACGCCACGTACGGCAGGCTATTACTCAGTAAGCTACTTTGAGATGAGCCATGCTGGCTTAATTTTAACGATTGTTTTAATGTATATCGGTGGAACATCTGGCTCCACTGCTGGAGGATTGAAGACGACAACATTTGGTGTTTTACTCATTCAAATGAAGAGTATTTTGAAAGGTCGAAATCAAGCCGAATTCAGTGGTCGTACTATTCCAAATAGTGCTATTTTTAGAGCATTAACTTTATTCTTTATTACGTTGACGCTATGCATTTTTGCGACGATGATCTTATCCATTACCGAGAAAATTCCCGATGTGGATGGTTTAGGGTTGGAGTATATTGTTTTTGAAGTTGTTTCAGCTTTTGGAACAGTTGGTTTAACAATGGGGCTAACCCCTGAACTTAGTATAATAGGTAAGATAATTATTATTTCCTTGATGTTTATTGGTAGAGTTGGAATTATGACCGTATTATTCTCACTAATTGCAAAGTCAAGGCAGCAAGAGCAACACTTTAAGTACCCGGAAGAATCAGTTTTAATTGGTTAACAGCAGGTTTGACATAACAAGAATATGTAAACTAACATCCAAAAACGTATACCTTTATTTTTCTGGCATACATTTTTGGATGTTTAATTTTGACTGTATTGTTTGTTTGCGGTAATTATCAGCAAATTGAATATCACTTAACCAGGAACGAATTGCCCCTTTTTCGATAATTAACGGCATACGATCATGAATAGCTGCAACTGTTTCAGTTGGTTGAGTTGTCATAATAACTGATTCTAAAACGCCATTATGGTATCGATAAAAACCCCCAACATAAATCTCATTGCCGTCTTTCGGTGTGAATAGAATTTTATTTTTATTTTGGTCCCATTCAAAAAAACCTGTCATCGGAAACACACAGCGGCGTTGATAAAAGCTTTCAGCAAATAATGGTTTTTGCGTTACTGTTTCACTTCGAGCATTAATAATCCGATTCTTATTTTTCAGTGTCGTAAATCCCCACTGTGTAACTCCTAATCGGATTTTGCCATCTGAGCCCATGGCAAGAGTCACGACATTTTCACTGGGGGCAACTTCACCAAATTTCCCCAATTGTTGTAACTCCTGATAGTATTTTAATAATTTTGGTGTCTGCAAGTCAAAAAGATAGCGCCCACACATAACAAAAGCCTCCTAACCTCAGTTTCATACATTCATGCGCAAGTGCGCTATAATAAAAAAGGGTGATAATTTGAAGCAACAGGTATATGCATTATATCAGAAAATGTTCCAAAAGATGGGTCCGCAAGGTTGGTGGCCGGCTGATTCAAAAGAAGAAATTATACTCGGTGCCATTCTAGTTCAAAATACGAATTGGCAAAATGCCGCAATCTCGCTGAAAAATCTGAAAGCCGTGACAGGATTTTCTAGTTCTCAAATCGCATCCTTATCAATAGAAAATTTGCAGGAATTAATTCGTCCCAGTGGATTTTTTAAAAGTAAAAGTCAGGCTATTCACGAAATTTTCACATGGTTAATCCCATTTAATAGCAATTTTTTAAAAGTTAAAAATTATTATGGTAAAAGTTTAAGAAAAAAATTGCTTTCTTTTCATGGAATTGGAGAAGAAACGGCTGATGTTTTATTGCTTTATGTATTTGATGTATCTGTTTTTGTAGCAGACACCTACGCAAGACGGCTTTTTACTCAACTTGGTACGCCAGAGTTACATAATTATCAATCTTTAAAAAAACTTGTTGATTTAAGTCGATTTACTTTAGTAGAAGCGCAGGAATTTCATGGATTAATTGATGAATTTGGAAAAGTTTTTTTAAAAAGAAATACTTTTGAAACCAGTTTTTTAAATGATGAAAAAATTAATCTACGTCAGGAGTAAAAATTTATGAATCCATTTTTTACTGTCTATAAAAAGACACAACAATTTCTTTTGTTACAAGCTTATGCAGATGAAATTATGAATGCAGATGAGCTCATGACATTTTTGTTAAATGAAACAACAGATGAACGATTTTGTCTGATTAGTCAAAAAGGCTTATATTTGGTAATTCCTAATGTGTCCTTAGACGAGTTCAGCTACAATTTTTACACGCCCGCTAAGGTTCAAGTAACTTTAGCAAAAGAAAGGATTGCTTTAACAACTGAGTCAGAGACAATTTATTTATCTTTTAATGATAGAAGCGATGCCAAAAGCATTCTGGCGGATATTCACTTTTTGTGGGTTCATTAACTTCACATTTACGAACAAACGTTCTATACTATTGTTATTACCAACTTTTAGTCTGCTGATTTTATAAATGCATAAAATTCGCTTCCGTGACTAATTTTAGTAGTTGGATAACTAATTGAATGAGGGATATTATGAAGACAGCACTAACTTTGGCAATGGAAGAAGCTTTATATTTTCATTGTCGTCAAAAAGGTGACGTGGTAATTGAAGAAGTCGTGATGCCAGATGACCAAGGAATCGTTGATACCTTGTCTTGTAAAATATTACCAAATCAAACTTTTGAATGGCGTTGTTACGAATTGAAAGTGAGTAAAGCCGATTTTAAAAGTACAGCAAAATTGTCTTTTGTTGGCCATTTAAATTATTTTGTTTTGCCCCAATCATTGTATGAAAAAGTCAAAGAAGAAATCCCAACGCATGTAGGTGTACTTATCTTTCATCCGTATCTAGTTGATTGCCAATACGATGTACCGGGATATTTTGAAACTGTAAAAAAGGCGCAACGACAACCTTTACAAGTAAATGAAAATGAACTTCTATATCATTTAATTACCTCACAAGCTCGAGAAGTTAACAAGGCAAAACAAACCGAACGTGGATTGCGCGTATTTAGTACTGATCAACTTTATAAAGAGTTAAAAAGACGGGAGAAAGATTATGATATCTTTAATGGTGGCATCAATTACTACGATCGTTTTATTGCAGAAACACAAAACCAAGCAATTGAGGCTTTAAAAGAGGAGTTAGATGCAACGCGAGATGCGTATTTTACACTTGAACAACGCTGGTTGGAGGAGCAATAATGTATTATCCATATTTTCGTGGCAAACAATTTGATTTATTAGCTTTACGCCAACTCAGCGAAGTAGGTAAATTAAGTTCAGCTGTTTGTCCAGTTATTGAACCAGTTAAAGATAATCCTGCACTAGTAAAATTATTAGAACAATTTAACAAGACAAATCAACCTTATTTTCTAATTGACAACCCACAAGCTGGTGATTTTCTAACGTTAGCAGGACAAGAAAAAATACAGCGGTTAAAAAGCAGCAAAGCCCATTTTATTACGAATTCTTTGAATGACATTTGCCAATATCCATTGTTGATTGCGCCAAGTGCTGCAGTATTAAAAGACATTGATCTACCTAAATTTGAAATACCTATCCTTGTCCCTTTGGAATTTCGTTTGTTGCAACATATAAAGGGGCCAAAAATTGTCTCGGAAGATAATTTTTTACGCTTAAAAACTAATGCTTATCGAGAAATACCAGATGAAGTTTTTACTACAAGTCATTTGACGTATTTAAAAAGAGGGTTTGTAGGATTTAGCGACTTTTCAATTGACAGTCGTCTTTATTATGAACAAAGCTATCCAGCAAAAGAAATTGTATTGCATTTGGTATACTTTTCCGAAAACGGGCAGTTAAGAATCCATCATTTTGTTTCTCCACCTGAGGAATTACCGGATTTTGCGAGCCGTTTTTTAGCAGTAATGACAGAAGTTAGTCAGTTTCACGCGTTTAAGAGCGAAGATACGTTAGGGTTGAAAATTTTGAAGGAAGCTTACGCTAAAGGAAAATTTCCAGGCATGGGTGTTTTGCGTAAGGCTTGTGTTATGCATCATTTAGAGTTGATGAGTCGCTTTTTTGACCGAAAATTAAATTAATTTTTGCTAGATACGTAGTTTATCAACTGCGTATTTTTTATTTTCATAAAAGTTAGGCTTGCCGAAAAATATAAAATTGGGTATACTAAATTAAAGTTTTATATTTAGGCGCACCTAAAACAATTAAATGACGAGGTGAAATAAATGATTCGTTTTGAAAATATAACGGCGGCATACAACCAACAAATTGCAGTTGATAACATTAGTTTTGAAGTTTCTAAGCCAACCATCGTAGGTATTTTGGGTCCAAATGGAGCAGGAAAATCGACCTTTTTGAAAGCAGCCTTAGGGTTAATTCCTGCAACGGGTTTGGTCATGTATAAAAATGAACCACTCCAGAAAAATCAGCAAGAAGTCGCTTATGTAGAACAAAAAAGTGCAATAGACTACACGTTTCCTATTACAGTAGCAGAAGTAGTTTCATTGGGGATTTATCCTCATTTAAAACCTTGGTCAAGTATGAAGAATCAATGGGGGAAAGTTAAGACTGCACTTGAAACAGTGGATATGCAAAACTTTGCCAAACGCCAAATTGGTGAGCTTTCTGGGGGACAATTTCAACGGGTCTTACTTGCACGTACATTAGTACAAGACGCGAGTTTGATTTTTTTGGATGAGCCTTTTGTCGGTATTGATGCAACAAGCGAACAGATTATTATGGGTTTGTTACACAAGTTAAAGGAACAAGGCAAAACTATTTTTATTGTTCATCATGATTTAAGTAAGGTTTCGGAGTATTTTGACGAAATTTTATTATTAAAGCAACAAAAAATTGTTTACGGAACAGTTCAAGAAGTATTTACGCCTCACTATTTAAAGGCGGCTTATGGTGATTCTATTTTAGTTGGAGGTGATTTTGCATGATAGTACATTTTATTAACGGATTGATGGACTACCATTTTTTACAAAATGCACTAATCACTTCGATTGTAATTGGTATCGTAGCTGGCGCAATTGGCTGTTTCATTATTTTACGAGGTATGTCACTCATGGGAGATGCAATCTCTCATGCTGTCTTACCAGGTGTTGCGTTATCTTACATTTTAGGGATCAACTTCTTTATTGGTGCGGCCGTTTTTGGCATTTTAGCAAGTTTGATTATTACCTATATTGCGAATAACAGTACAGTCAAAAGTGATACAGCAATCGGGATTACGTTTAGTTCATTTCTAGCCTTAGGTGTGATTTTGATTGGTATTGCTAATAGTTCAACTGATTTATTTCATATTTTATTTGGGAATGTTCTGGCGGTGCAAGATAGTGATAAGTGGATTACGATTGGCATTTCTGCGTTGGTCTTACTACTACTAATTATTTTTTATCGACCTTTATTATTAACATCATTTGATCCCATGATGGCTAAAGCATTTGGGATGAAAGTAAACGTCTACCACTACTTATTGATGTTAATGTTAACGTTGGTCTCGGTTACTGCGATGCAAAGTGTAGGGACGATTTTAGTAGTAGCGATGCTAATTACACCAGCAGCGACAGCATATTTATTTACTAAACGTTTAAAGTATATGATATTACTGTCTGGAACATTAGGTGGTTTAGCCTCTGTAATTGGGCTTTTCATTGGGTATAGTTTTAATATTGCTGCTGGCTCTTCGATTGTACTAACTGCCGCAACGATGTTTTTGATTGGTTTTTTCCTATCCCCTAAAAAAATGGAACAAACAAAAGCGAAACAAAAAATATATGCTATAATTGCAGCCATTGTCATCTTCGGGCTTGGATTTTTCGGCTACCGACAATTTAGCACACCGCAAGTAAGCGACAGTGAAGAAAAAATTTCTGTCGTAGCTACGAATTCGATCATCGCGGATATGGTAAGGGAAGTCGCAGGTGACAAAGTGATCCTCCACAGCATCGTTCCTGTTGGAAAAGATCCCCATGAATATGAGCCTCTAGCTGAGGATGTTCGTAAAACGCAAGAGGCAGATGTAATTTTTTACAACGGGTTGAATCTTGAGACAGGCGGTAACGGTTGGTTTACGAAACTAATGGTTAATGGACAAAAAGAGCCAAATAAAGATTATTTTGCGGTCAGTGACGGTGTTGAGGTAATTTACCTTGAAGGCGATGGTCACGGCAAGGAAGATCCCCACGCTTGGCTAAATATCGAAAATGGAATTTTATATGCTAAAAATATTGCAAAAACATTAAGTGAAAAAGACCCTGTCAATAAAACAATCTATGAAAAAAATTTATCTAAGTATGAAGAAAAGTTAACCGCTTTAGACAAAGTAGCCAAAAAACAGTTTGCTAGTCTTTCTAAGAATGAAAAATTAATTGTAACCAGCGAAGGTTGTTTCAAATATTTCTCTAAAGCATATAATATTCCTTCTGCTTATATTTGGGAAATCAATACGGAAGAAGAGGGAACACCAGATCAAATTACCTCATTAGTTGACAAGTTAAAGGCTTCCGAGGTTAAAGCGCTTTTTGTGGAAAGTTCGGTTAATAAAAAACCAATGCAAAGCGTATCAAAAGATAGCGGTATTCCAATTTACGGAGAGATTTTTACCGACTCAATTGCTAAGCCGGGGAATCCGGGGGATAGCTATTACAACATGATGGAATATAACATAGAAACAATTTTCACAGGTTTAGCCAATAATCAATAAGAAAAAATAATGAAATTCTTCGATAAAAAAGCAGCGATGACATTCGCTGCTTTTTTATGAAATTTTTATGTATCTTTAGCAAAATAACGAAAATTTTAACAGAATTCCCAATTTAAAAACGATTTCATAAATTGTTATGCTAAAATAGAATTATCACGTTAAATAGGAGTTTTGTTATGGAATTGTTTAAGAATTCAAAATTATTTTATTGGACTGCCGAGCTAGTTTTAGTGATTGTAGGTGTTTATTTTTTGTGGCAGATGCCAGCAGTTTTTCTTCCGGTATTTAAAATGGTAGGGGCAGTATTATTGCCGTTATTTGTTGCAGGCTTTTTATATTACATGTTTGATCCCGTAGTTAATTTTTTACAAAAGCGAGGTTTGTCGCGGGTATGGGGCTTTTTACTTTCTTTCTTTGTTGTAGTAATTATTATTATTTTAGCTGCTATGAATGTTATCCCGCAATTAATTGAACAAACTATTCAATTGACGCAACAATTACCAACTTATGCCGATGAACTGGTGAAATGGTTAGATGAATTGGCCAAACAAGATGAATTCAAAAACTTTAATTTGGAGCAACAATTGGATTCAGCCAATATTACAATAAATCGGATTATCAATTTTGTCATTGTCAACGTTACTTCTAGTTTATCTTCCATATTTTCGGTTTTAACTAAATTTTTCGTGCTCTTATTTACAGTGCCTTTTATTTTATTATTCATGTTTAAAGATGGACACCGTTTCTTAGATGCGCTATCAAATTTTTTCCCGCGGACTATCCGTAGGGAATTAAGACAAACTGTTCGTGAATTAAATGATACACTTTCTGCCTATATTAGCAGTACAGTCTTAGATGCATTCATCATTGGGATCATGAGCTTTATTGCTATGACTATTTTTAATCAGCCCTATTCTTTGTTGTTAGCTTTGATTTGCGGCATTACCAATATAATTCCGTATGTTGGTCCGTTTATTGGTGCAGTACCAGCTGTTATTGTCGGAATGTTTATTTCTCCGTGGCAAGCATTGTATATGGCGTTATCTATTTTGGTTATTCAGCAACTAGACGGAAATGTGATCAAGCCACTTTTATTTGGTAAATCGCTAAATGTCCATCCAATTACCATTATCTTAGTCTTATTAGGCGCAGGAAGAGTTTCAGGGATTATGGGAATGTTAATTTGTATTCCTGTTTACGCGGTGATTAAAACGCTAATTATTAATATCCGAAAAATTTATTTACTCAAAAAAACAGAAGCTTTAGCTACGAACCTTGAAGAAACAGAAGAATAGTTCAAAATGATTTTTTGAAAAATTTTTAATTATCTACAAAAGGTCTGAACACTCAATTCTTTTGTGTTAAAAAAGCAGACCTAAATCTTCAGATGTTTTTATTTTTGAGAAACTTTAGTAAAAATATGTCGGATAATTGTTCTTATACCACTCCATGTAATTGGGTGGTATTTTTTTAATTGGTTGGTTTGAAATCATGCCAATTGGTTGTGGGCAGCAAAAAAAATTATTGCTAAACTTTATAGCAATAAGGAGGACAAAGCGATGACGAAAATCATGTTAACAATTGGTGGATCGGATCCTTTTTCCGGTGGCGGTATCCAAACGGACTTAAAAACATTTAATAATTACCATACATTTGGTTTATCTGTCTTAACTTCGATTGTTACCCTTGTTGATAATACGTTGGAAATTCACCCAGTGCCAAAAGAAGTTTTTGTAGCGCAGTTGAGAAGCGTTGAAGATGTGAGTTTTAGTGGGATTAAGATTGGTTTAATCGCCAATCCTGAATTTATTCCTTTGATTCAAAAATTTTTATTATCTCATTCAAATGTACCGCTTGTATTAGATCCCGTATTAGCTTTTAAAGAAGGCGATTCAACGATTGAAACAGATCTGTTGGCGGGGATTCGTAATAAATTAGCACCTCTTGCTACTTTAGTTACACCTAATTTGGTTGAGGCAGAAACATTGAGTGGCAGAGAGATTAACAGTCTAGACGAAATGAAAAATGTCGCTATACAATTACGAGACGAGTATAAGACCGCCGTTTTACTAAAAGGTGGGAATCGCTTAATTGGGGAGAGTGCGACAGACTTGCTAGCTTTACCTGATGAAAAAATTGTAAAACATTATCAAGCGCCAAAAATTAGTACGCGTACAATCAATGGGGCAGGGTGTAGTTTATCTGCGGCAGTCTTGGCAGGACTTGTTACTGATACCATGGAAAGCGCTGTGGATCTTGCAAAAAAATATGTTTATAAAAGTATACAAAGGGGAGTAAAAGTGACAGAAAAATTCGGTAGTGTCTATTTTGATAATTTATCAGAATAAATAGTCGTACAATAGAAACAAAAAAAGAAAAGATAAGAAGCAGGAGAGAGAATTATGCCAATAAAAAAACTAACTTTATATGCTGTTTTGGCAGCTTTAACAAGTGCAGTTTCATTACTTGTAGTTATTCCGATACCAGGGACAAATGGAATTGTAACGCTATGTGATGCTGGAATTGCAATAACAAGTTTATTATTCGGACCAGGAGCAGGATTTTTTGTCGGTGCTATTAGTGGTGGATTTATTGATTTGTTAGCAGGTTATCCGCAATGGATTGTCTTTTCATTGCTTATACACGGGGTACAGGGATTTGTATTTGGCTATTTTTTTAAACAAAATAAAACCTTAAAAGGACTAGGATTAGTTATGGGTATTTTAGTCATGGTAATTGGTTATGCTTTGGCAACGGATTTATTGTACGGTTTTGGCGCAGGAATTGCATCGCTGCCAAGCAATCTTTTTCAAAGCGCTTTTGGCGTTATAGTTGCCATACCAATAACTGCCACGTTAAAGAAAGTAACTGGAAAACGTTTGAAATTTAACCACTAAAAATGTTCAAATAAAAAGAATAGTTTATAAGCTTGTTTTATATAGATTAAAAAATTGCCTCGTAGGTATTTTAACTTTGTAAGCGAACAACTGCATTTAACACTTTTTAAATGCAGTTGTAAAAAACGACAAGGGAGGAGCAAAATCAGCGGAAATGTGGAAATAGAAGAATAATTTTGTGTTTTAGTTGTAGAATGCAAAATAAAATGCAACAGAGATTAAACCCCCCCCCCTTTAATTGCGTCTTTTGATTTTAAACCCCTTTAGTATCAGCATTTCATGGATGTTAGAAAATGTATAATCCTGTATAATTATGATGGTTGGGAACCGAGTAAAATAGTGAATGCTCAAGGAGGGACAAGCATGAAGTTAAGAAAATACCGTGAATCAGATTGTGAAGCAATCGTTAGTTTGTTTTATGATACTGTCCACAACGTCAATATTCGTGACTACTCTGAGATTCAGCTTAATGTATGGGCACCTAAATCGGCTGACTTTAAAGGTTGGAATAAGTCACTATTAGAGACCCGAACAGCCGTAGCCGAAATAGAAAATGTTGTAGTTGGGTTTGGAAATATTGATTCTACAGGATACCTTGATTGTTTGTTTGTGCATAAGAACCATCAGGGCGAAGGTATAGCTACTGCACTTTGTGACGCATTAGAAGCAACCGCAAACGGTGTAATCACTACTCACTCCTCGATAACTGCCAAACCTTTTTTTGAGAACAGAGGCTACAAACTTGTGAGAAAACAGGTCGTTGAACGTCAAGGCGTGGCTTTAATTAATTATGTTATGGAGAAGAACCAAGTTATTTAAAAAGAGGCTAACAGTCTAACTTTGTCTGATATTTAGATTTCTACATAAGGAGTTGTCTGAATATGGGTTCCTTTAAACATTTATCTGAATTTGAGCGTGGAAAAATTGAGCTAATGTGGAAGCAAGGCCACAAACAAGCAGAGATTGCTCGTGAATTAAACCGTAGCCGTAGTACAATTTCTAGGGAAATTATTCGTAGTCAGGAGTATCAAGACTACGAACGTTATTCTCCTAAAAGGCGACAACATATGTATCGTTACAACGCCTTAATCGCCCAGAACAATGCTAGACATCGAAAGTTAAAAATCGGCAGGAATACCAAACTGACTGATGAAATGAAGGCAGCAATCATCGAAGGTTATAAGAAAAAATGGTCTCCAGAGCAAATTGTAAATGCCGATTCAAGGGTATCCGTATGCGTAAACACTGTTTACAACTGGATTTTGCGTGGCTTTATTAAAGAGCTTGATCGCCGATTAGTTAAACGATATCGTAAGAAATCAGCAAGAAAGTATAGAGCTTTAGGCAGAAATGAAAGCGAAATGGTGTTAAAAAGATCTATTGAACAGCGCCCTAGTGTTATTAATAAGCGTGAACGTTTGGGAGACTGGGAAATTTGATTGTGTACTTCCATCAAGAGAAGGAAAAAAGTGCATTGTAACACTTACTGAACGCAAATCTAGATACACATTTATGGCCCTAGCAGCGAGTCAGAGCGGTAGTTCAATGATTCCTGTAATAGATACCTTCATGTCGCTTCACGGAGACGCTGTACATTCGATTACGTGTGACAGAGGTCGTGAGTTCGCAAATAGTACATTCATAAGCTGTATTGAACGAAACTATCATAAAAAAGTGTATTTTACTCATGCTTATGCGCCACAAGAACGAGGAACAAACGAGAATACAAATGGCTTAATACGAGCTTATTTGCCCAAAAAGCAGACTTTTGAATCGCAATCACAGTTTGATATGATCCATATTGCGAATCAACTTAACACTAGGCCTAAAAAGATACATGGCTTCAAAACTTGCGCAGAAATCTTTAAAAATGAGGTGTTAAAACTTGAACGGGACAACGCATATATACCCAACAATAGTGTATAAGTTTTTATTAAGATGTTGCATTTACTATTGACATCCGCCTTTTGTGTTTTAGTTTACATAATATATATTATACGAAGTTAATAGTCTGAGGCGAATGTTAAGATTAAGCGCAACTATACATTGCTTTTATATAAATATAGTTCGTCTTTTGCTCTTTTAAACCCTGTCGGTAAACTTAAATTGATACGATTGTTCGACAAAAACATTTTATAACAAATGAAATAATCTCTTGAAAATATCATGTAATTCTCGCGTATTCTAGTTTAAACTTTTGAGCTGGTGTTTTCCAATTTAGAATTTTTCTTGGTCTAGTATTTAAGTTTTCTACAGCGTCATCGACGATACGTTGCGAGACATTCTTAAAATTAAACGGTTTAGGGAAATATTCTCTAAGTAATCCATTATGATTTTCGTTAGAACCACGTTCATGAGGTGCATACGGATTTGCATAGTAAATTTTGCACCCGAAGGTGTCTTCAATAAGACCGACTTGAAATTGATTTACAAATTCAGTTCCTCGATCACAAGTAATAGATTTTACCCCTTGAGGATACATTTCTATTAGTTTTTTAATCGCTGCCATCATAGCGCGGCCTGTTTTATTAGGGAGTTTAATTGCTACGTATTGTCGTGTCTTTCTTTCGATAAAAGTTGCTAGACAGGTTGATATGCCTCGTTTTGAAACTACTGTATCAGCTTCCCAATGACCAAATTCTGTACGAAGCTGAACAGCTTCTGGGCGCAAATCAATGGTTCTATTTTCAAAGAAAGCTCGATCAATGCGAATCTTCGATCCAGATGACTTTACTTTATATCTTTTTCCATGTCTCCTAAGCTTTTTGATGTTGAAATCAATGGTTTTTGAGTAAATCCAGTTATAGATCGTGGATGTACATACCTTTACGCTTTTAATGGAATGTGCAATTTGTTCTGGAGAATATTTTAGATTCAGATATTTTAAAATAGTTTTGGTATTGTGAATCGTGGCTTTTTTAGTAACTCCACAGTTTTTTTTCCGCAATTTAGCGATATTTTGTGCACTTGAAGCTTGATAAGGCAACCGTGCGATACTGTTGGCTTTTCTAGCTTCAGTCCCCCGTTGAATCTCCCGAGTGATTGTTGAACGATGGCGATCTAATCTACGTGCTATTTCAGCTGGTCGTAATCCTTCGTCAAGATAGGCTTCAATTTTCCCACGCTCTTCAGCGGTTAAATGTTTATATACCATGTATCAAACTAGCTCCCTTGCTCTATTAATTACTACGGCAACGAATGATTTGACAATGAACCTTCACAGATATGAGATCCGCTTCCAACTAGGAGCTAACTTAAGACAAGTCAGCTCAGCCGATACAAGGCTATCATATCTGTGTTCATAATCAAATCGTACTCCCTGCATTATGCAGGCACAGCGTATCATATTAAATAACGAGCATCAATATAAGTTTGCGGAGGTTTGTTGCGCTTTATTTTGTTAACCAGGAGTTAATAGTCTGAATTAAAAGTGGACAAGCTTCTTTTTTTGCTTTTTTCTTCACTGTACTTCTATTGATTACGAGTATAAAACTATTGCTCTTTAAAGTTTTTTTCATTTCCAGTCATTATAGCAATATTGTCTTCTTAAAATAAATGTTAAATTAATTGCAGTTATCAATTAAGGTTATGTAGGATATGAATCCGTATCAATTGTTTGAATTAGATACAACCATTTTAATGATAAAATCCGATAATTGTATTGAAATAATAAAATAATTTTCGAATAAGCTAACTTAGGTATTTCTATTATTACAAAAAAACAGAAAATAAAATATAAAATTTGTATTCTGAGATAATCAGACATTCTAAATTTATAAAATCGTTGGTATTTTGCTTCTATCCAGTAAATTTAATAAAATAACATTGGATATTAACTGTGTCCAAATTTTAAAAAGACATTCTTTGACTTAATACAATTTCATAAATAATACCTCGCCTCTTTATCATTTTAATTGATATAGTTAGGCACTAACAACAAAATTTCTTATTGATTGTATATGTCTTTAATAAGATGATGTTAATTCATAAAAAAACTGCTGACTTCTATGCTGTCAGCAGTTTTTTTTTAAACTTCTTTTAATTCAGGTAGTACTGTTTTATCTTTATCTCTACGAGCAATTGCAGGTAAAATCATACCTAATAAAATTAATACAATTGGTGTTAAGATGTTTGTCATTAATTGGAACCACCAAGCCTTTGGATTTGTTGCGTAATCCAATTTTGGAACCATTCCCAAGACACAGGCAAACGCTGTAAATGCAAAGCACCATGTACCGGCGATAAAGCCAAGCTTTGGATTTTTTAAGAATTTATACTCTGATTGATAATTTTTCCAAGCTTTGTTTAGCATCATGTAAGCAAAGAATACCCATAAATAGCGCATTGGCATTACAACAGAATTCAGGTTAGTCATCCATTTAACTAGCTCATCAGTGTTACCAATTCCTAAAATTGGCAACAAGATGATGATGCTGACCAAAATACCGGTCAATAAGTATCCGTTAACTAAAGTACCTTTAGCTGAACGTTTTCTTAACCAATTTGGCACAAACATTGGATCAGCATCTGCTAATAAGATTTGTAACGGTGCATCAATTGAAAAAGCTAATGCTGAAATTTGCCCAATAGTATTGGTTAGTGCATAAATAATCATCAATAAGTTTCCAACACCGTAATAATTACCTAATTGTTGGAATGCGCTATAGGCTCCGTTACGCATTAAATCAGCTGGTATATTATTGCTGGCAAATAACATACCCATTGCTACAGAACCCAAAATTGCAGAAACCCCTACCATTCCTGCTAACAAGAACATACCACGAGGAAATTCTTTCGCAGGATTTCTCGTTTGATTTACGTAAGGCGAAATTTTTTCAGCTCCCCCAACGGCGAAAACTAGCATTGAGATTGTTGTGAAATAGGAAAAATCAAACTTAGGAATGTAAGTTTTAATATTTCCCATATCAGGGGTTGCAAATTCCATACCTTTACTTACAGCAGGTGCCCCGACTGCTAATAAGATAAATAGAATTGACATCACAAACATTGCTGTACCGGCTAGACCGCCGATAACTTTTAATGTTGTTAGACCCTTCGTTGATAAATATAAGAATAGCAAGAAAATAACTAAACTCAAAAGTGCGATTGTTGTCATTGACATGTTTGATACCATGTCCCCGTTGCCTTGCACAGCCCAACCTAGTGCAATTAATATTGCTTGTGGTTTTTGCGCAAGATATGGGATATGCACTACCCAATAAGTCCACGCAGCGTAATAAGCTAAGCGTTTTGTCGATGTGTTTTCAACCCATGAGCTGACGCCGCCTTTGCTGTTTCTAAAGGTTGATCCAAGCTGACCGACAATTAAAGCATATGGAATAAAATAAAGTGCTAAGATCAGAATCCATGACGTGACAACAGAGATTCCTTGTTGGGCATAGTTATTTACAACATTTCCTAAACCCCAAACCATATTAAAAGCAATTAAGCCTACGGTGAACCACCGCAATTGTTTTTGATTTTGACTCATGAAAAAACTCCTTTAAATAATAAATTGCAACTTCTATATCATAGTTATTTTTAGAGGAATCTTCAACTACTAAAATACGGAATTTAGCACAGTTTCACCAACAATTAATACTACTTTCATTTAAAAGATGAATTTTTGGTAAAAACGTTTACATAAATGTTATCTAAATAACAAAATATCAAAACAACTTTTGAGTAAGTAAAAAAGTTGTTTTGATATTAGTAAGCTTTTATTCTAAAATTGTAGCCATATTTCCTATAATAATCCTGTCAGACATATTTTTCTCGTGTTTATAGTGAAAAGAATTGTTTTTTATTGAAATTGAATGGCTTATTTTTCTGCAAAAGAAGCGAATTTTTTAGGGGTAATTTTTCAGATTTAATGACGATTTTGATAACGGCACGATACTGAATGTATTCAATCGCTATTTGTTTTGACAAAACAAATGTTCTCCCTATCTTTTGTTATTCCTCCTCCTAAAAAGGAGATTTTTTGCTTACAACCTTCCCGAATGATCATCGTTTTTTCCAGATAAGAGTGTCGATAATTATTTTTTCTTGTGATTTGATTCAAATAGACGAGACGTTCTGCTTTATCACTTCTTTGATACCACTGCTTTTTCTTGTCAATTCTTTTGCGTAGGAAGTTTTTCAACAGAATCGGCTGTAATTAAACGATAATTATTGGCATTAATTGTCAATTGAATTTTTCTTTCCGGTTGCCAGATATAGTAATTTTTCCCAAAACGGGTGATTTTGGTGTCTTCAGCAAGCAAAATCACTTGTACAAGTTTCTCGATTTGACCTGAGGTATAGTTTGTTTTTAGTTTTTTGTTGAATCGATCGTATACAAGTGGTGTGTATCCAATATTACGTGCAATATTTTTTAACATCAAAAGTCTCCTTTTACATGGTAAGGCTTTCTTTTAAGATAGTATACTTGGCTGTAAGATTCAAATTACACCAATAATATTACTGAAAAAACACGCTATACACTTAAACTTCACCTGCGTTTTTGCATAGCTTTGTTTTCAATTTCAAATACTTGTGTTGCTACATTGTCCACAAAATAGTGATCATGTGAGGTAAAAAGAACAGTAGCAGGATATTCTTTTATCAACTTTTGCAGAGCCTCAATTGTATTGAAATCGACGAAGTTAGTAGGTTCATCTAAAATTAAAACATTACTTGGCACAATAAAAGTAAGGGCTAACGCAACTCGGGTCGCCTCTCCTCCGCTCAAATTGTTTATCTTTTTTTCTAATTCTATTTGAGTAAATCCCAAATTGTTTAGAATACTACGTACAACACTTTCAGAAAAATCACTTTGATTTAGCATGTACTGTAAAATTGTTTCAGAACTTGTGAACATGTAATCTAACTGCTGATACATTGCAAACTTTACTTTAGGTGATATTACAATACCTTGTCCACCAGTCACAATTTGATGCAACAAACTACTTTTGCCACTGCCGTTTTTGCCGATAATTGCAATTTTTTCGCCATTTGCAAATTGGAAATCTACATCTTTTAACAAAATTTTATCACCACGAAGACAAGTTACTTTCTCTCCGCGAATAGGATAAGGATTATAAATTGCAAGTGACTTTGGTAAAGGAAAATGAATTGGCCTTATCTTGCCTGTTGTTTTCACCTCCTCTAGACGTTCTAAGCGGCTCTGTAAAGCTTTAGCGGTTCTATGAGCATTTTTTTGAATGGTATCTTTTTGTTTAGAGGCAGCTAAGCGGTCTGGTTTAATATTGCGTTTTCTTTGTTTTGCTGAAGTTTTAGTTATTTTATCTGCTTGCTGTCTTTTTTGGATAATCGCTTTTTCTAATTGTCGTTTTTCTTTTTGATAATTTTTAGCAGCATTTTTTCTAGAATTTGCTTCAGCCTTTTTTTGATTCAAATAATCGGTGTAATTTCCGGTATATTCTGTTAGCTTACCATCAGCTATTTCCCATATTTTTGTGACCAATTGATCCAAAAAGTAGCGGTTATGGCTAACTGTAATTAGTGTTCCATAATAATAATGCAATTCTGAAATCAACAAATCTACGCCTGCTTGATCTAAATGAGTGGTTGGTTCATCCAGTAACAAACCTTGCCGATACTTTGAAAGTGTATGTGTTAAGCGCAGTTTTGCAGCCTCACCGCCACTCATTTGCTCCGATTTTTTTGGAACATGAAAACGGGATAATAACGTCCAATCTAACTCGGAATGTATAATCGCTTGCTTTTTACATTGTTCATAGTAACTAAAAGGAATATATGTTTCAATTTGTCCTGTTTCATTATGGGTAACATCCGCAAGTAATTTCAATAAACTACTTTTCCCCACTCCATTTTTGCCAATAATCCCAATTCTGTCATTTTCATAGACAGTTAATTCTGAAATAGTAAATAATTCTTTTGCACCGTAACTTAATGCGAGATCTTTTATTTTTGCTACTAAATTTTCCATGTTTTTGCACTCCTTAACAGCTTGCAAAAGCACAAAAAAGAGACAGTCTGTAACTGTCTCTGACATTTCAAATAAAACCGTATAAAAAAGTATATACGCCACCTATGAAAGTATCATGCTTTACAAGACTCTTTAAATGTTTATTTACTTATCATTTAAAAAGTCAAAACGTAATTTCATCGCAGCAGTCATTTCTATACCTCTTTTCATTCTTTAATTCTATTAAAATATAGCACAGCAAGAAAAATCGTGCAATAAATTACTAAGAAGATAAAACAATTTGCCGTAACATTGTCACAATTTCTCTTTGCGACATTTTTGGATCGATTATTTTCTCGTTTTCAAACCTTAAATAGTCTTTATTTAACCACCAACGAGCCATATCTTTTTCTGAAAAAGAACACCGTTGCTTTCTTTGTTGATGACGCATAACAGTGACTGTAAAAGGAAGATCAAAATAATAACAATTTGTCTGATCAAAAATTTTCCTTAATTTATTTAGCATCTGACCATATATTTCACGATTCAAAATTCCTTCGATAATTACGACAGGATAATGTTTGTGACCAAACATGGCGAGGTTTTCAATTGCTAAAACCGCTAAATGAGACGTATCATCCTTGACATTTAACATATCTCGTCGTACTTCATCTTGTCCAATCCGCATGACAACGCCGTTAGGAAAGCTGTTTTGTAGTTCTTTTGCGACAGTTGTTTTGCCACTACCAGAATTCCCACGTAAAATAATCAGTTTACTCATAATTTTAGACCTTCTTCAACAATTGACGTTCTGTTCGCAAAATACCATATTTAACAGAATCCCAATATTGGCCTTGCCAATAGCGGACCTTTCGAATTTGGGCTTCTTTTTTCATCCCTAGCTTTTTTCCTAAGGCAATCATTGCGTAGTTGCCAGACCACGTTGTGTACCCTACTCGTTCAATCTTTGGATAAATATCAAATAGGTAGTTAATCCATAAAGTTGCAGCTGTTTGTCCAATTTTTTTGTTCCAATTTTCAGGGTGATAAATGGCAATACCAAACTCTAGCCATTTTTTCAACGAACCATCTTCAAAATACGCTGTTACCACACCTACCATCTCATCATCGTAAAAAATGACACCCGCATTGTCTCCGGCTACAAAACGTGAACCAAATCCCTTTTGATATTCTTCCCAAGAAAGAATTGGATCTTTAAAATAGGGGCCATCAAAATTCTTCCAAGTCAAATTTGCTTTAGGACCATAGCTTATTTCCCATAGTTTCGCTAACGCCGTCTTTGGAATATTTCTAATTGTAATTGGGGCTTTTGCTGCTTTTATATTCATAACTTTCCTCCTTTTTCTTATACTATATCCGCTTCTTCTTAACTTTAGCATACTCTATCTATTCATTGAAGAAAACCTATGCAACTAAAGTAAATAACAGACTAGCTTTTTTTTGATAAGAAAAGACTTTTTAAAGTTAGGCAAAAAGCCAAGACAGCGTAGTTAACGCTGTTTTGGCCTTTTGATTAACTGTCTAATTCAATTACACGGTCAACAAAGTCTTCATAAAACTCTGCTTCGTGGGATACGACTACAATTGTACCAGGAAAGGAAACTAGAGCATCTTGCAAATTCTCTTTTGAAGCTTGATCGATGTGATTTGTCGGTTCATCAAGAAATAAAAAATTACTTTTTGGGATCATCATCTCTGCGAGCTTCACTTTTGTTTGTTCACCACCACTTAAATATTTTAAAGATTCTTGAACATGTTGACTTGTTAACCCAGCACGAGATAAGTAGCGGCGTAATTCTTTATTATTAATCGTTGGGTTTTTGTCACTTAAATAGTGTAAAGGAGTTGCTAAGGGATTTTCCCAAGCTAATTCTTGTTCAAAATAATTGATTTTTGTATGTTGTGGAAAATGAAATTCACCACCAAAAGCAGGGATAAGTCCCAGCAGTGTTTTAATTAATGTTGATTTCCCAATTCCATTAAATCCCCGTAGTGCTATTTTTTCTCCAGTTCGGATTGTCAAATCAATAGGTGCTAAAAGCGGTTTGTCATAGCCAATGACAAGCTTAGTGGTCTCTAGTGCTAAAGTACTCACGATTGGTGCATAAGTAAATGTGACATGTGGTTTTGGTGCATCTGTTGGCGGTGTTAGGCGCTCGATTTTTGCTAACTGTTTTTCCCGACTTTTGGCCATTGTAGACCGAGAACCGGCTTTATATTTACGAATATAGGCCTCGGTCTTTTTTATGTGATCTTGTTGTGCTTCGTATTGGCGCATATACGTTTCTTGTTGTAGCTCTTTTAATTTCAAAGCACGATAAAGATTTCCAGTGTACTTCGTCAGCTTGCCAAATTCAATATCAATAATATGTGTAGTAATGGCATCTAAAAAAGCTTGATCATGAGACACAACAACAAAAGTACCATCAAAATCTTGTAAAAATTGTGTTAGCCATTGAATGTGGTTATCATCTAAGTGGTTTGTTGGTTCATCTAAAATCAACAAGTCTGGTTTTTCAAGTAGCATTTTTGCCAAAATAATTTTAGAGCGTTGTCCTCCGCTTAAGTTTTTTAAAAGATTATCCATTCCTAATACATTAATGCCTAATCCTGTCGCCAAGTCATCAATTAAAGTATCCATTTGATAAAAAGAGCCTTGATCTAACTCGTTTTGTAGGCGGCCAGCCTGTTCTAATAAACGATCGTCAAGACTTTCACTATAGTCTTCATAAAGGCTTGTTATTTTCGCTTCTTTTTTTAAATCTTCATTGAAAGCAGTCTGCATAAATTTACGAATTGTTAAGTGTTCATCTACTCCAACATACTGATCCAAATAGCCTAAACGTAAATTTTTAGGGAAAATAACTTGCCCATTATCTGGCAAAATCTCGCCCGTAATGATTTTGATCAAGGTACTTTTGCCTGCTCCATTGCGACCAATTAATCCAACGTGTTCCCCTCGATTAACTTGAACAGACACATCTTCATATAAAACTTTATCTCCAAATTGCTGGGTAATATTTTCTAAACGTAACATGGTTAGATCCTCATTTCTCATAGTAAAAAGCGCCAGATAAAATTCATCCGCCGCTTTTATTTATATCCAGATGGTATTAGACAAAGCCTAACATGAAGCTAAAAACTTGTCAAAGACTGAATTAAAAATTACAGTTTATCGTGGAGTTTGAACTCTTTAGTAGTAGGATCTGCCTCTTTTATATCGTCGGCATAAAAAAGAAAATGTTCTCCTGAATCAAGATCCGTAGCGATGATAAGGCCCCGCCGTTTTAAATCTTTTGTTTGTTCAATTTGGGCGGTACGGGTTAGTTCTTTGGTATCAAAATTTGATGCAATGGCATTACCAAGATTAAAAAAAACTGTTTCTTCCATCGTAATCTCCTCCTTACACTTTATTTTACCACGGAGGTAGATTTTTCTGATACTAATAAGAGTTACTTGCAATGTTTTTATTTTTAGTGATAATAAAATCAGAGGTGAGAAAAATGAGCCAAATTACTGAAAATGAGTTAAAAGAACAATTAGCTGCAATGGTGGAAAGCATACTGTCCGTTGCTAATTTAAAAGAAGAAGATATTTTTGTTTTAGGTTGTTCCACTAGTGAAATTATTGGCGGTGTGATTGGTAAAAATTCCAGTGCTGAAGTTGGCCAATGGGTGATTCAAACGCTAAAAGATGTATTGGATCCATTAAAGATTCACTTGGCCGTGCAAGGCTGTGAACATCTAAATCGGGCTTTAGTGGTGGAACGTTCGGTAGCAAAAGCTAATCATTTTGAAATTGTATCCGTTAAACCAGCATTACATGCTGGGGGTGCTTGTTCAGTAGCAGCCTTTGATCAATTTAATGATCCGGTTGAAGTTGAACATATCGTCGCGCAAGCAGGGATTGATATTGGGGATACTTCCATTGGCATGCACGTCAAACATGTACAAGTTCCAGTGCGTCCTGTTTCGAATACGCTCGGCGCGGCGCACGTTACTGCATTGCGGAGTCGCCCTAAATATATTGGCGGCCCGCGAGCTGTTTATGAATAAAAGCTTTACTTTCTGGTTTTATTAATTTTTTTACAAAAAAATGCGAGACGGATGCCTATTAAAGGTCTGTCCCGCATTTTTTATAAGATTAAGCTAACTCGACTTTTCCTGTATAAAGTTGATAGTACATGCCTTTTTCAGTAATTAAATCTTCATGGGTACCACGTTCAATAATTCTACCATGATCCAACACCATGATTACATCAGCATTTTGAATGGTAGATAGTCGATGTGCGATGACAAAGACGGTTCGCCCTTGCATCAACTTGTCCATTCCCGATTGAACGATACTTTCTGTTCTTGTATCTATACTTGATGTTGCTTCATCCAAAATCATGACTGGTGGATCTGCAATTGCAGCCCGAGCAATTGCAAGTAACTGCCGCTGGCCTTGTGATAATCCTTCACCGTCGCCGGTAATCACCGTATCGTATTTGTCAGGTAAATGATTGATAAAACTATCAGCATTAGCTAATTTAGCTGCGGCTAAGACATCTGCATCACTAGCATCTAGTTTACCAAAACGAATGTTTTCTCGAATTGTTCCGGTGAATAAATGGGTATCTTGTAATACAATACCTAAAGAACGGCGCAAAGAATCTTTTTTGATTTTTTTAATATTGATTCCATCATAACGTATTTTACCATCTTGGATATCGTAAAATCGATTAATTAAATTTGTAATAGTTGTTTTACCAGCACCAGTGGCACCAACAAAAGCAACTTTTTCACCAGGTTTGGCATAAAGGTTAATATCGTGGAGGACAATATTGTTATCTACGTAACCAAAATCAACATCTTCAAAAACAACATCGCCTGTCAATTCTGTG
Source organism: Enterococcus saigonensis (assembly GCF_011397115.1). Taxonomy (NCBI): domain Bacteria; kingdom Bacillati; phylum Bacillota; class Bacilli; order Lactobacillales; family Enterococcaceae; genus Enterococcus; species Enterococcus saigonensis. The sequence goes on from NZ_AP022822.1 coordinate 1,346,255, forward strand.
TAGGTGATACTACCGTCACTATGAGGATGTTTCCAAGCCCACAAGCCTGTTCTTTCTGCTGTCTCTATTAGTTTACCATCAACTTTTTTAGCATTTACTAAGGTAACATAACCATCATCTTGTTCCGGCTTTTCATCAAGTAAATTAAAAATACGACCCGCACCAGCTAAAGCCATAATTACAAAATTGATTTGTTGTGAAATTTGGCTAATCGGCCCATTTAAAGAGCGACTCAACTGTAAAAAAGAAGCGATCATGCCGACGGTTAACCCGGAAATTCCATTAATGGCAAATAGCCCTCCGATGATAGCAACTAGAACATATTGGACGTTTAATAAATTCATCATGATTGGCATTAATGTATTAGCATTAATATTTGCTTTGGTAGCACTTTCTTGTAATTGATCATTTAATTCATCAAATTCTTCCATGACTTTTTTTTCATGGTTAAAAATTTTGACCACTTTTTGACCGTGCATCATTTCCTCAATATAACCATTCACTTGCCCTAAATCTTTTTGCTGAGCGCCAAAGAAGCGACCACTTTTTTTAGAGATAAAGCGAATAACATTTAACATCAAAAAGACTGAAATTAGAACAAAACCCGTTAAAGGTAAACTAATCGTAAACATTGCGATGAAGACTGAAATAAAAGTAACAAATGCCATCATTAAATTGGGGATACTTTGAGAGATCATTTGGCGTAATGTATCTGTATCATTTGTAAAATGACTCATAATGTCGCCATCAGAATTTGCATCAAAATAACGAATAGGTAAACTTTCTAAATGAGTAAACATTTGATCACGGATTTTCTTTTGGGTTCCTTCACTGATTTTTACCATCATAAAGTTATATGTTAAAGAGGCAATGACTCCGATTAAATAAATAAGAGCCATTTGCAAAATTGCTTGAAGTAGTCCGCTAAAATTCGGATGAGACTGACCAATGAGAGGCGTGATATATTGATCAATGACCACTTGTAAGAATAAAGAACCTTTAACATTTGCATAAGCGCTAAGTAAAATCATACCTAAAACAAAAACTAATTGAATTTTGTACTGGCTAAACATTAAAGTTAACAACCGCTTCAGATTAGATCCGGTTGAACGTTTCACTGCCGCTTTACTCATTTCCACTTTCACCAAATCCTTTCTGTTGTGATTGATAAACTTCTTGGTAAATTTGATTATTTGCTAATAATTCTTCATGGGTGCCAACCCCGTTAATTTTTCCATCGTCTAAAACCACGATGCGATCAGCATCTTGAATTGAGCTGATTCTTTGAGAAATAATTAGTGTGGTCATTCCAGGTATAGCCGTCGCAAGGCCTTCTCTGATAGCGCGATCAGTTTTTGTATCCACAGCACTCGTTGAATCATCTAAAATTAAAATTTTTGGCTTTTTGAGCAGGGCACGAGCAATAGTCAATCGTTGTTTTTGACCACCAGAAACATTGTTTCCTCCTTGAGAAATCTTTGTGTCATATTTATCAGGAAATTCATTAATAAAAGAGTCAGCTTGCGCAATCTTACAAGCAGCGACTAATTCTTCATCTGTGGCAAATTCATTTCCCCAACGTAAGTTGTCTTTAATTGTACCCGTGAATAAGACGTTGTTTTGTAAAACCATACTTACTTGATCACGTAAAGTAGCAAGATCATACTTTCTTACATCCACACCGGCAACTTTAACCGATCCATACGTAACATCATAAAGACGTGGTATTAATTGAACTAGAGTCGATTTAGAACTACCGGTTCCACCGATGATACCTACGACTTCTCCTGACTTGATTGAAAGATTAACATGTTCTAAAGCCAACTTGTTCATGTCATTAGCATAGCTAAAGCAAACATCATCAAAAGTAATTGCGCCATTTGCTACTTCAAATAACGGTGCTTCTTCATTTTTCAAATCACTTTCTTCAGACAAAACTTCGGTAATTCGTTCTGCAGAGGAGCGTGCAATTAATATTTGAACAAAAGCCATCGACATCATCATTAAGCTCATTAAAATTTGCATAGTGTAATTGAACATACTAACAAGTTCGCCTGTAGTTAAGCTTCCTTTATCTACAATTAACTCTGCGCCAAACCATGAAAGTAAAAGCATGCACGTATAAACAGAGACTTGCAACAATGGGTTATTGAACGCGACAATTCGCTGGGCCTTGGTAAAATTCTTGTAAACGTCAGTAGAAACCTCATCGAAGGCTTTTTCTTGTTGTTCTTCGCGTACGTAAGATTTCACCACGCGAATCCCTTGTAAGTTTTCTTGAACGACGTTATTAAGTTTGTCATAAATACGGAAAACTTTCATAAATAAGGGATGAGCAAAATGAATCACAATAGCCAAGCCAATTGCTAAAAATGGCAATACAACTAAATAGATAAGCATCAATTGTGGATTAATGAGGCTAACCATAATCAGTGAAAAAATCAAAATTAGCGGACTGCGGACAAGAATACGAATAATCATTTGATATGCATTTTGGACGTTTGTCACATCGGTCGTTAGGCGTGTAATCAAACTAGATGTTGAAAAACGATCAATATTCGAAAATGAAAAATCTTGAATCCGACTAAATAAATTATGACGCAAATTCCGCGCAAATCCGGCTGAAGCGATTGCTGCGGTTCGTCCGCCTAACGCACCAAAAACTAATGCAATTAATGCGCATAAAAATAATACAGCGCCCAATTTAATAATGACACTACTATTGCTTCTTTCAACTCCTTGATCTATCATCATTGCCATAATTAATGGCATAATGACGTCAAGAGCGACTTCTCCGGCAACAAACAAAGGTGTTAATAGACTATCTTTTTTATACTGACCAACGTTGGCCAATAATTTTCTTATCATACCCTCCGTCCTTTCTTTGATTCAAGTTATAAAACGACAAAAAATAGACACTAATCGCAAGAACGATTAGTGAGTCTACTATTACTTTAACGGATAAAAACAGCTCTTTCAAACAATAAATTTCTCATTTTTCTCATAAAAGGAATTATTTCAACATGAAATTTCATTGGAAAGAAATCCGTGTTTACATAATAATTTTATGGTTACAAATATCGTGAAATTAATTGAATTAAATCTTCTGGGAAAGTTTGTAAGTCACTAATATCTAAGAAACGTTCACTACCATAAATTTTCTTGACGGCTTCTTTATCATCTCCGATTGCGGCAGCTAAATAAATAATGCCCTGACGTTCAAATTCGGTCATTACAGCTTGTATATCTACTTTGGCTTTTGCACCAGTGTAATCAGGCAAAGCTTTGGGCTGTCCATCAGAAATATTGATCAATAATTTTGTAGTAGCATCTTCTGCTGCAAGTTTTTGACTCAATAGGCGTAAAGAAACACCATCACGGTTATTTTGTCGTGGTTTCATGGTCACAAGTCTGGCTCCAAGATAAGAATAATCCTCACTAAACTCTTTATAGGAATATAGTGAAGTTTTTTCGCGCTGCGATAAGTCTGCTGTATCACCATAAATCATTAAGGGAATATTAACTTTTTCAGCAAAACTCGCTACGGCTAAAGCAGCTAATCGCGCACTTGCTATGCGTTCATCTTTTAACATCGAGCCTGATTCATCAATTCTTAGCGCCACAGCAAGTGACGGTTCTTCATGAGGGGAATTTTTTTTATCGAAGGTACGATAATCGCCATAGGCCACCCGGCTGGCATCAAAACGAGTCCCGCTATATTTTGACTTACCAAATATTTCGCTTTGTTCATTTTCCAAAATATCTGTAATTTTCTTTGTTAATCGCGTGACTATCGGCATTACACGTTGTGTTAAAATCTGGGCATTGGTGATATCCTCTTTTGTAAATTGAGGTCTGTGGATGATTAATCCTTCTTTTTCATGGATAGTACCCTTCATAGCAATTCGAGCAGCTTTATTCAAATCCTTGCGCAGTTCTTTTTCTGATTTCTCATATGCCGCAATGTCAACATTTTGCTCTTCTGAAATCCCCTCTAAATTTTCTTTACCGGACTCACTCAGGCCATCATGTGCGTTGTGCTCTTCGGCTACTTGCGGTTGATCTTTTGTAATTTTTTCCTTTGGTGAATTTTTTTGATGCTCTTCTTTATTTTTTTTAGTATCCTTTTCTAAGTCTGCCTCATCTGGCTCATTAGTCACTAAAACAGACTCACTTGGTGCTTCTTCAGCAATATTACGTTTATCCGCTTCTTCAGCAGAAATTTTACTGCCCTTTATTTCATTCAACGTTTGATTAGCATCTGGTAGAAGTATTTGTCTTAATGATACAAGAAGCTTACTATCATTTAATCCTTGTTCAAGTAGTGCAATTTCACTAGGATCGGTTGTTATTTTATAAATAACCTTTGGATAAAGTGTCTGGAAAATATCTTGTCCTTGTTTCAGTGTATTTACCCAATAAAAATAAGAACGCATTCCCGCTACACCTTTAATAGTATTAACTTTTGCTAATTCATCTAGTAAGCGGATGATTTCTGCCATTTTGGTAAGTAGGACTAAATTAGTAACGCTAGTTTTGGCTACTGCCCGTTGTACCATAACAGAAATTTCTGGTAAGTCCATACGTTCTGCATGCTGCATCCGGTCACGTAAAGACTCATTTAGCGGACGATTTCCTTGGTAATTACGATTTGTCGTAATTACAATTACACAGTCTGAGTGACGCCTTATTATACCAGTAGGTAGATTTAGCATTCCATTTGGTTCTAAAGCGGAATTCAAAGCGACTAAGACAGAAGCATCACGTATGACGGTAGGTTCTTGAATTTCCAATAAATAACCTTTTTCAACAGCGCGTACAATTTCAGAAGGATAAAATTTATAATGGATAGCTTCTTGTTCATGCGCGTCAATACGTTCCACAAGTTCTGCTAATCGCAATTTAGCTGCTCCTAAATCGATACTATAGTGTTGCGCAATTAACTCTAAAACTGCGTTCAAACTATCGGTTTGATAAATTGCTTCGAGCAATTCCCCATCTGTTTGATCATCTGTTGCCACTACAGGGAGCAGAGCTCCGAAAACATCAGATTTATCCATGTCAGCAAAACAAGTGACTTTTGTATAAGGTAATTGTAAATCATAAGATAAAGCCTTAGCTAGTTGTGTTTTACCAGAACCAGCATCACCTTCTAATAAGATATTCATAATCTTCATTTCAATATCGTTCCAGTTATTTTTAATCTCTGAAGCAATACGTAATTCAATTTCACTCGTTTGATGAGTTTTTGGTTTTTGCCAAATCATTTGTTTTTCTAAGCGACTAAAAACACGGCCATTTGTAACTTCATACGGCATAGACATAATTTCACCTACTTTGTTTTAATATCCAGCTTCCTCTAATAAACGTTTTAAAATCCGAAATCGTTCTCCTAAAATTTCACCGTCTTTTTGCCATGTATCATGAAAAAGCTTGATATCTTCATCAATCATGGGATTATTGGTATCTACCTCAACAGTCATGCGGTTTCCTTGGACACCAATGATATCGACAATTGGGTTTTCTGGATCATAGAATTTTGGATAGCGATAGGCATCCTGAAAATAGATACTTGCTTGTGCCACTAAAATTGCCAAATCTAAAATACGATTAATTGGCAGTTCTTCAGATTGACGTGACCACTTCTCGCCAGTGTGTCGCCAAACTTTACCAGAAATATCCACTTTTCCGCGATCATTCCATTGAGCTAGGCCTAATGAAAGTCCCTTTGCATCCGATTCAAAAGCTTGTTTACCATCGGCGTTATCGTAATTTTCTACCACTAAAACAGGTTTGTGTTTTAAATTTGTTGGAATTTCCATTCTAACCACTCCTTTTAACCTCTTATAATTTTGCAGTTTTTCATTTAGTAATTTACTAAAATACTACTTTACTAAAGTATAAAAAAGGATGGATAAATTGCCAATTATTTTGACTTATTTAGCTTTCTTCAAATAGAAATCTCCTCTAAGACTAAAGAGTGGGATAGCTAAACGTCGGACAAAAAGTGCGCTGTTTTCTATTAGGCTAGATTCACTTTAAGTTTTATCAACTACGTATTTTAAAAAGAGACCGACACAAAAATTTAAGTGATTTTTGTGTCGGTCTCTTTAATTAACATAAAAAATTCTTTATACAGCTGAGATTGCAATCCCAATTGCCTTCTCGCCTAAATGCGTTCCGATAACTGGCCCAAAATAACCAATTTCAATGTCTGCATTTGGGTATTTTTCTGCCAATTTTTGTTTTTCTTCTTTAGCAACAGTCAAGTTATTTGCATGAATAACGTATAACTTAACGGGACGATTAATCTCTTGATCACGCTGCCCAATTACTTCTTCAGCCCGATTAAAAGCTTTTTTACTAGAACGTATTTTTTCAAACAACTCGATTTTACCGTCATTAAACGTTAAAATTGGTTTTATTTTTAATAAGCCTCCAATTAAGGCAGCCCCATTTGTTAAACGTCCACCACGTACTAGATTATTCAAGTCGTCGACAATTAGATAGGCATAAGTATTATCGCGAATGATGTCTAAATGGCTAATAATTTCAGTCAATGTTTTTCCAGCATCTTTTAGTTGCAGAGCACTTTCTACCATATGTCCCATTGGCATACTGGTAATTTTGGAGTCATAAGGAATGACTTTAGCACCTTTAATTTCATCTTTAATGGTATTCAAAGTTGCGACGAATCCGGAAATACCTCCAGATAAATGAATGCTTAAAATAGTATCGTACCCTTTTGCGACTAAATTTTCATAAAGTTCAATTACTTCTCCCAGTGCAGGTTGTGAAGTTGTAGGGAACTCTTTACTGCTATTTAACATGGTATAATACTCATCGGCTTGAATATCAATCCCTTCGTTGTAGATCTGGCCGTCAATAATAACAGGTACCGGAATAATATATAAATCGGGATGATTTTGGATGGTTTCAGGTAGAAATGCAGAACTATCTGTTACTACTGCTAATTTCATTTATAATCCTCGTTTCAAGAAAATTTCACTACTTCTACAAATATAGCATAAACTACGTTGCAGGAAAATAGTTTATACCAGATTCTCTTTAAAAGAAAGTGAATAGCAAAAAAGGATTAGCTTATTTCGTCCAATCCTTTTTTGTTAATGAAACTAAAAAACTATTTTGCTAAAAAATTATTTATTGCTGTTTTATTAGCTGCTTTATCTATAACTAAAACACTACCAGCTTCAGCGGTAGTACCATATTCCCATGTATCCTTAGCCGGTACAGTTAAGCGGTCGATTCCACCTGCTCCTTTTAAAATTCTAAAACTGTTTTTAACAAGAAAACTGGTTTTAAGATCTGTTCCTGTATAGCCTAAGACTTTACCAGCAGCATAAGGCAGTTTAGCAATCGCTAATGGACTTTTCATTTGACTAAAAATGGCATTCATCACTTGTTGCTGACGTCTTACCCGACCGAAATCACCTTCTTCATCCATCCGAAAACGCGCATATTGTAAGAGGTGCAAACCATCCATATCTTGTTGTCCTTTTTTGATTGGTACCTCTAAATTTGTGCTCATATCTTTTTCGGCATTAATAGCTACGCCTCCTGGAAATAGTGTATCAATGACCTTTTCAAATGATTTAAAATCAACTACAGCGTAATATTTACACTCTAATCCAAAATTTTGTGATAAAGTTTGTCGAACCAAATCAGCTCCGCCATAAGCATAAGAGGCATTAATCTTATTTTGTCCAACTCCTGGTATATCAACTAATGTATCTCGCATAAATGAAATCAACTTCGGCTTTTTACTTGGTCCATCTAACTGTAATACCATAATCGTATCTGCTCGCGCAGTCTCTCCTTTGCGGCTGTCACTTCCAAGGAGCAAAATATTGTTAGCGCCATCAGCTGCGGTGAAGCCGTTAAAGGTTTCAGCTTCTTGTTTTGAAATCTCTCTATCAGAAGAAGCTGCCATTTTTCCCATCGCAAAGGCAACGCCACTATAAATAAGTAGAAAAAGTAAGAGACCAATGATAAAACGAATAACTGGATGTTTTTTCTTTGGTTTTTTTGTTTTTTGTGATTTTACTTGGTGTATTGTTTTTGTATTTTTAGGTTCAGCGGAATTACCGTATTCTTTGTTATTACGACCATTATGATTAGTCTGACTATTATTTCGTTTTGTAATATCAAAGCGCGGCAGTGATTTTTTATTTCTTTTTTTATAAGGGGATTCAGTCGCGGCTCTATCTTCTTGATAGTCATCTATTTTATGATGAGCAGACTTTCCGGTTTCATCATTGTTTATAATTTGCTTACGCGCAAATAAGCTCTCCTTTTTACTAGTTTCTTCGTGTATTTTTTTATAGCGATCCATGCGGCTCATGTTGCTTACCTCCAAAAGTAAATCGTTTCTCCACAAGTTTACTCTAATTGTACGACAAAAAAAGATGCTATGAAAAAACTTAAGCATTTCATAGCATTTCTTGCAATTATGTTAGGTGGTAACACTCGTAATAGGATAAACACCCAAACGAGCAATTTGTCCTCCTAAGAGTTGTATTTCTTCAAGCGCATTTTCAATTAATTGTTGCGGACAATTTAATCGAAGATCCACTACAAAAAAATATTCACCAAGACTGGTTTTAAGCGGACGAGATTCAATTTTACTCAAGTCAATTTGACGCCATCCAAATGCTGCAAGCATTTGATGCAAGGCACCGGCATGATTAGATGGCAAAGTTAAAATTAGTGACATTTTTTCTGGCTTTCCAAAAGAGAAAGTTTGATGGTTGCCAACAACCCAAAAACGCGTTTGATTAAAATCGTTGTCTTGAATCTGGTGACTGATAATTTTTAAGTTATAAACAGTTGCCGCTTCACAAGAGGCAATTGCCGCAATTTCTTCCTCGCCATTATTTGCAACATAATCACAAGCTGCTGTTGTAGAGGCGGTTGGGACTAACTCTGCGTTTGGGTAATTAGTAGCCAAAAAAATCTGTGATTGAGCTAAAGCTTGCGGATGAGAATAGATTTTTTTAAAATTGCTTTCGTTTACCGCTAACAACTGTTGTTTAATCGGTAAAATAATTTCTGCAACGACTTGTAATTGGGTATTTTGAGACAAAGTATCAATTGTAGCATGAACGGATCCTTCTAAAGAATTTTCAATCGGAACAACTGAAAATTCTACTTCGTCATTAAGCACCGCTTGTAGACAAGCTGGAATTGAAGCATAGGCAACCAAGTCTGCTGCTGCGAATTGTTTTTTTGCAGCTTGGTGAGAAAAAGAACTTTCCGGTCCCAAATAACCAATCTTCATACCTTACTCAACCTTTCTATGATTTCTTCCACAATGTCTTTTGGATGGCGGTTTGTAGTTTCGATGCTAAGGGCGGCACTCTCTTCATAATAATTGAGCCGTTCCTTTAGTAAGGAGACAATCTCTGCCTCACTTTTTTCTGTTGCTAGTGGACGGATATTTTTGGTATCATTTTTGATTCGGGCAACTAATATTTTAGGTTCAGCTTTTAAATAAACGACGTTAGGATGTGCTTTTAAAAGACTACGATTTATTGTATTCACTACAACGCCTCCACCAGTCGCAATTATTGCTTCAGTTGTAAGATTATTTTTTAAAACACTTGATTCCACTTGCCGAAAAGCTTCTTCACCAAACTGAGCAAAATAGTCATTAATTGGCATTCTGATTTTATCAGTAATCAAATCATCCAAATCGATCAGTGGTCGTCCTAACGCTTCAGCTAGTAGGCTACCGATAGTTGACTTGCCTGCCCCCATAAAACCAATCAATAAAATACTACTCATTGCTTTCACCTACTACAATTTTTTTGACATCATCAAAGAATTCAGGATAAGAAATATCAATTGCTTCAGGACGATCTAATTTTGTTTTTCCTGTTGCAATTAAAGCTGCGATTTGCAGCATCATGCCAATGCGGTGATCACCACGACTTGATACGTGCGCACCTTTTAATGAAGTTGGACCGTTAATTATTAACCCATCATCAGTTGGCAGAATATCTGCTCCCATTTTTTGTAATTCTTCTGCAGTAGCGTCAATTCTATTAGTTTCTTTCACTTTTAGCTCTTGCGCATCTTTAATAATTGTTTGTCCTTGTGCTTGTGTCGCAAGCAATGCGATAATGGGTAACTCATCAATTAGACGAGGAATAATTTTTCCTGCAATAATCGTTCCAGTCAACTCTGAAGATTTTATCATTAAATCAGCTGCTTGATTTTTCTCATCGTAGTTTTCAATTTTCAAATTCGCACCCATTTGGTTTAAAACATCAATGATACCCGTTCGAGTTGGATTCATCCCAACGTTTTTTAGTATTAACTGACTATTTGGAACAATCGCACCTGCAACTAAGAAAAAAGCAGCTGAAGAAATATCTCCGGGAATGGTTATATTTTGTCCTGTAAAAGTCTGGGGGCCACTTACTGTAATTTCTTTTCCCTTTGAAATGATTTTTCCGCCAAATTGACGAATCATTTCTTCGGTATGGTTACGAGAAACTTCTTTTTCGACAATAATTGAAGTTCCCCTAGCTTGAAGTGCTGCAAAAATAATAGCCGATTTGACTTGGGCACTAGCAACAGGCATGTGATAAGAAATTGGTTGTAAATGATTTGTCCCCATAACTTTAATTGGTGGAAACTCACTAGCATTATCTCCTGTAAGTGATGCGCCCATCTGACATAATGGGGCCATAACTCTTTGCATTGGTCGTTTGTTTAAAGATTCGTCACCAAACAACGTGGTGGTAAAATTCTGTCCCGCCAAAATTCCCATCATTAAACGAATCGTAGTACCAGAATTTCCAATATCAATGGCTTTATCACAAGCCTTTAAACCATTAAATCCCACTCCTGTAACCGTAATTGTCTTACCATCATCGCTAATGGGGACGCCCAATTTTTTAAAAGCATTTAATGTACTCAAGCAATCTTGTGCCCGCAAAAAATTTTTAATTGTGGTTTGGCCCATTGCTAAAGCGCCAAACATAATACTACGATGAGAAATTGACTTATCGGCTGGAACAGTGATACTTCCTTGTAAACCTTTTTGTGCATGTAATAATTCCATAATGACCTCCTTTTATTTTTTATTTAATTCTAGCGGGATATGGTGTATTTTGTAAAACACACACCTGTGCTCGAGTTAAGTCGCGCTCGTTGCGGAAACTAATTTGTAAAATTCCATGAATATCTTCTCTTGTTTCCTGAATTTTCAGATTTATTAAGTTAATTTGATGATGACCTAATAGGCCCGTTACCTCAGCAATTACACCAGGCTCATCCGGAATATCAATAAACAAATCGTAAAAAGCTGGGATAGCCCCATTTTTATGGACCGGCAAACGATCTCTGTTATCTTTAGCTTGATTAAAAAAAGTAAAAATCGCATTTTCATCGTCAGCTGTAAGCCAATTTTGGACTTTGTTAATCTCTGTTTGCCACTCGTTTAACTGTTGTAAAATAGCCTGCTTATTGCTTAATAATATTTCGGTCCACATGACTGGATCAGAAGAAGCAATCCGAGTGATATCACGAAATCCTCCGGCTGCTAATTGTTTAGCACGAGGGTGTTTTTGGTTAAAACTGTCACCTTGTGTAACCAATCCTGCAGCAATAATGTGAGGTAAATGGCTAAGCATAGCAGTGATTTGATCATGTTCATCTGGAGTTAGTTCAACAAATTTCGCTCGTGTTCCAGCTAGTAGTTGTTCCAATAACAAAATGATACTTTTCTTTGCGTATTGATTTGTAAAAATATAGTAGGCATTTTCAAATAAATTACTATCTGCAGCAGTTATGCCAGACTTGTGGGAACCAGCCATTGGGTGTCCACCGATAAAAGTAAATGGTAAATGAGAGGCCATTTGCATAATTCTACTTTTAGTGCTAGCGACGTCTGTTACAATGACATCTTCTTTTAAATTTAAAGAGGATAATTTTTCTAAATAATCCATTGTCTTAAAAACCGGAACCGCCAAAATAATGATGTCAGCAGTTTGAGCACTTTCAGAAAAATCTGTAGCAATATGTGAAACGATCCTCTTTTTCAAAGCAATTTTGCAAGTTTTTTCATGTAGATCAAAACCCGTAATGCTGACTTTGGGATGTTCTTTTTTTATCGCTAAAGCAAGAGAGGCGCCAATTAACCCCAATCCTACGATGAGCACCTTTTGTTTCATCTCAAAAGACCTCCTAAAAGTTTTTAACATACTGGCGATATTGTGCCAGAGAAGTTTTTAACTCTTCAAAAGAATCACTTGAAAATTTAGCTAAAATTTCATTTGCTAAAACAGTAGCAACAACATTTTCACAAACAACGCTTGCCGCTGGCACAGCAGTACTGTCAGAACGTTCTACACTTGCTTTATAAGGTTCTTTTGTTTGGATATCAACACTCATTAGCGGTTTATACAAAGTTGGAATTGGTTTCATCACGCCTTTAATAATAATTGTCTCACCATTTGTCATTCCGCCTTCAAATCCACCCAGATGATTGGTTTTGCGGCGGTAACCAGTTTCTTTTGACCAAATAATTTCATCCATTACTTTAGAACCAGGTACATTTGCGGCTTCAAAACCAACGCCAAATTCTACACCTTTAAAAGCATTAATTCCCACAATAGCTTGGGCCAGTTTGGCATCTAACTTGGTATCCCATTGAACGTAACTTCCTAGACCAGCGGGAATATTTCCTACTAAAATTTCCACAACACCGCCGATTGTATCGCCATTTTTTTTCGTCTGATCAATTAATTGTTTCATTTTTTCTTCCACTGTCGGATCAATTACGCGAACTTCGGAATTTTCAGAACGCTCTTTTACTTCTGCAATACTAATTTCTGCCGGAATGGATGCTTTAATGCCTCCTAAAACCGTGACGTGTCCAGCTATCTCAATCTCAAGTTCTTTTAATAATTTTTTTGCTACCGCACCAACAGCAACTCGCATAGTGGTTTCTCTTGCCGAAGAGCGCTCTAAGACATTCCGTAAATCTTTGTGGTGATACTTCATCCCTCCAACTAAATCGGCATGACCTGGACGCGGTCGTGTAACTTGGCGAAGCTTTTGCTCTTTGGCATCTACTTCTTCAGTAGCCATAACGGTTTGCCAATTTTTCCAATCACGATTTTCCACAACTAAAGTAACTGGCGAACCTAATGTTTTACCATGGCGTACACCAGAAGTAATACGTACCTGGTCTTTTTCGATTTTCATACGTCCTCCGCGACCATAGCCACCTTGACGTCGCGCTAACTCTAAATTGATATCTGCTGCTAGTAATGGCATACCAGCGGGTAAACCATCAATAATGGCAGTTAATTCCGGTCCGTGAGACTCTCCTGCTGTTAAATAACGCATCATAACGCCTCCTTTAAGTAATCTTTCATTTCAATTAAGGGTATTTCAACAATTTTTGCTTTCCCAATTTGTTCTAGCAAAATTATTTTTAAGGTAGTACCACGAGCTTTTTTATCATGTGTAATCGCGCTATAAAGTGCCGTTTCATCCCAATTTGGTAAATTTGTAGGCAAATGAAACTTTTCAATCATTAATTGCAACTGTTTTGTGCTACCCAGTGGCGATAATCCTTTTGCCTCTGCGATATGGTTGATTTTTATCATGCCTAAAGCAACACCTTCTCCGTGACTGACCACGCCATATCCCGCCGTGTTTTCAATTGCATGTCCAATCGTATGACCAAAATTTAAAATGAGGCGCATTCCGTTATCAAATTCATCTTCTTGTACCACATGACGCTTTATTTCAAGGGCAGCTGTAATGATTTCCTCTGCCTGCTTTAATAAATCTGCTTCATCTTTTAAGTCGGTCAATTTGTTCCATAAAACTAAATCTGCAATTGCTGCCGATTTAATAATTTCTGCAATTCCTTCGCGCACGCGTCGTATTTCTAATGTTTTTAAAACATCAGGGTCGATTAAGACTCCCGATGGTTGATTAAAAGTTCCGACTAAATTTTTTGCTTTTTGTGTATTAACTCCTGTTTTACCACCAATACTAGAATCTACTTGAGCCAATAAAGTTGTAGGAATTTGCAAAAAATGAATCCCACGCATAAACGTCGAAGCAACAAAACCAGCTAAATCACCAACCACACCCCCACCTAAAGCAACAATACCATCACTACGGGTGAAACCAGCTTCTGCTAAAAAGTCATATAATCGCGCTGCTTGCTTTAAAGATTTACTCGTTTCACCAGCAGGAACTACAGCTAGATGTGGTGCAAAACCAGCTGCTGTTAATTGCTTCATCACAATTTCACTATACAAAGGGGCAACATTACTATCGGTAATGACAGCGATTTTTTGCGGCATCCATAAAGAACTGACCCATGTCCCTAATTGTTCTAATGCACCACGTTTTATTATTATTTCATAGGAATGTTCCTTTAAATTAACGCGCATAAACTAGCCCTCGATTTCTTTAATTTTTTCCATCGCAGCAGTCAAAATATCAACTTCTTTCATCATCCTCATGTAGTTTTCTTCGTTTAATGACTGTTGTCCGTCAGACCAAGCATTTTTAGGATCAGGATGAATTTCAACAATCATGCCATCAGCTCCTGCAGCTACCCCAGCTCTAGCCATTGGCGCAACCAAATCCCAAACGCCCGTACCGTGACTTGGATCAACAATAATTGGAAAATGACTTAATTTTTTAATTAAAGGCACAGCTGATAAGTCAAATGTGTTGCGGGTAGCAGTTTCATACGTCCGAATTCCGCGTTCAATGAAAATTACAGGTGATTTGTCTTGAACAGCAATGTATTCCGCCGCATTTAACCACTCGTCAATCGTACCTGCAATACCTCGTTTTAAGCCGATTGGTTTTCCTGTTTTGCCGACAGCTTGTAATAATTTGTAGTTTTGCATATTACGTGCGCCGATTTGTAAAATGTCACTGTATTCTGCCACCATCTCAATATGCCCTTCATCCATTACCTCTGTGATAACTTTCATATCGAATTCGTCAGCTGCTTGACGAATATATTTTAAGCCTTCTTCTTCCAAACCTTGGAAAGCGTATGGGGAAGTTCTTGGTTTAAAGGCTCCTCCTCGTAAAATTTTCGCTCCTCCAGCTTTTGCAATTTTGGCACATTCACGAATTTGCTCTAGTCCTTCAATGGAACAAGGTCCAGCCATTGTGACAAAGCTTCCATCACCGATTTTTACACCATCGACATCAACAATAGTATTACCAGGGTGAAATTCGCGAGAAGTTAATTTGTACGTATTGGAAATTTTTAACGTTTTTTCTACGCCTTCATAAGTGTTAAACGGCACATCCTGAATTCCTCTAACGTCGCCTTTTAAACCAATTACAATATGTTCAGTCCCTTGATCGATGTTTACGTCAAGTCCTTCTTTTTGGATTCGTTTTACTACTAACTCTACTTGTTCTTTTGTAGCCCCTGGTTTCATAATTACAATCATTTTAATATTCTCCTTTAACTGTTTTCTACTAATGGTTTAATCGTCTCTAGCGGCATCTTTTGGCCCGTCCACAATTCAAACGCATCGGCACCTTGGTACAATAGCATACCTAAACCGTTAGTATGTTTTAGTCCTTTTTCTTTGGCAATTTGTAATAATTTTGTTTTCCTGGGATTGTAAACGACATCATAGACAGCTAATTTTTGGTGGAAAGCACTAAAGTCAGTGATTGCGGTTCTATCTTCATTTGGTTTCATCCCAACGCCAGTCGCATTTACTAACAAGCTACTGCGACTAATTGCATTATTTACTACTTTTGTATCAGCTAAATCGTGTAAATGAATCTCACATTGCGTCTTTTGTGCAATTGTTTGAATCTTCTTTCGACTTTGAATGAAAAAATTATCTTGGCGATTGAAAATATTAATTTTTTTAACGCCATCTAAGGCAGCCTGAACGCAAATAGCAGTCGCTGCCCCACCTGCTCCAATAATCGTGATTTCTTTTCCAATGATATCCACATCGATATCAGCCAAGCTACGCATAAAGCCGCTGCCATCTGTATTGTGTCCAACGAGGGCACCATCATGAGTGGGTACAATGGTATTAACAGCGCCAATCAATTGGGCTGCAGCACTTAATTCATTCAAATAAGGAATGACCGCCATTTTATACGGCATTGAAACGTTTACCCCAATCATATCAAGGGCTGTGATACTTCTAAGGGAAGCTTCCAATTGTGCTTTTTCGACTTCAAAAGATAAATAAACGGCATCAATACCATTTGCTTTAAAAGCTGCATTATGCATTAACGGCGAAATGCTATGTTTGGCCGGGTTAGCAATAAGCCCTGCTAAACGAGTGTAACCAGTTACTTTCATTTTCTCCACTCCTTAATTTTTAAACCTATGGGTACAAAAAAAGTGTCCACCTAAGATACAGCAATCTACAGTGAACACCTGACATGAAAAAGATACTCTTTCAATGGTATAAAAATAGCCACTATAGATTCTTGATCTACGTGGCTGTAAAGTCATTACAAAATCCCCTAGCCATCATAGATACAAACTGCTTTGGTTTGTATCCATGTCTTCATGAATACAAACTATCTAAAATAGCTAAAGTAATAATTATTCAGTTGTGGTTTGCTTTTTCGTAACATAAAAAAGACCTCCGAACTGATTAAGATGTTGTTAAGTATAGTGCGAATTTTTAGGTCTGTCAACTAATTTTCGTAAGAAGTAATATTTCTTTCAGTACTTTTTACAAATCTTCTTCAAAAAACAATAGCAAATCTGTCAATGTAAGCTTCTCTTTTTCAGCTTTATTTAAGTCTTTGACAATTGCCCCTTTCTTCAACAGTAACAAGCGATTTCCATATTTTAGAGCATCTTCCATTTGATGGGTAATCATCATACACGTTAAATTATTTTCTGCTACTAAATCATTGGTTAGTGACATGATATTTTTTGAAGTTTTCGGATCAAGAGCTGCTGTATGTTCATCAAGCAATAAAAGTTCGGGTCTTTCAATGGTAGCCATTAGCAAACTTAAAGCCTGCCTTTGACCACCAGACAAATGACCCGTTGGCGTATCTAAATGATCTTCTAGACCATTTCCTACTTTTGCACACAGTTCTTTAAAATACGCTTTGCGTTCATTTAGTTTCCGAGAACGCAAAAGCCGTTTTTGTCCTCTGCGTTCTGCTAAAAGTAAATTCTCTGCTACAGTCATACGAGGAGCTGTCCCCATTTTAGGGTCCTGAAAAACTCGTCCTAAGTATTTCGCGCGTTTTTCTTCACCTAAATTAGTAACATTTTTACCGTCTAAAAAAACTTGACCACCATTCAAAGGCAACGTGCCTGTAACAGTATTAAATAAAGTACTTTTCCCTGCTCCATTTCCCCCAACGATTGTGACAAAGTCACCAGAATTTAAAGTTAAACTGACATCGTTTAAAATCGTACGTTCATCAGCGACGCCATTTCTAATTTTTTTGATAGCATGTTCAATTAGTAATACACTCACTGGCTACGCCTCCTTTTCCAAACCGGTTTTTAAATTCAATTTTTCCTTTAGCGTTGGAATCATTAAGCAAATTGCCAAGATTGTGGAAGAAAATATTTTCAAATAAGTCGTATCAAAGCCTAAATAAATAATTAAGGTGATGATTGCTTGATAAATAATACTACCCACTACAACTGCAATTAGTCGTTCCAAAAAGGCTAATTCTCCAAATAGCACTTCTCCGATAATAATAGACGCAAGTCCGATAACAATTACACCGGTCCCCTTTGAAACATCAGCATAGCCATCATTTTGTGAAATTAAAGCTCCGGATAACGCAATTACCCCGTTTGAAATCGTTAATCCCAAAATTTTCATCCGATCCGTTTCAATACCTAAAGAACGTGCCATTACCTCGTTATCGCCAGTTGCAATATACGCCTGACCCAAATCGGTATTGATGAAAAATAGTACTAACATTATGGTAATAACTACTGCAATCAGTCCTAAGATAACAATATCAAAATAATTAGGTAAATTTAAATTTGTAAAAAAAGTTTGAATTCGTGGAAAATTACTTAATCCTTTGTTAGGACTTTTCATGACGAATAAAATAACTGAATTTAATCCTGCCATAACTAAAATTCCGGCTAAAATTACAGGAATTTTTCCTTTGGTAAACAAAATACCCGTTACAAAGCCTGCTATCATCCCGGCGATAACGCCTAATAACGTTGCAATGATAGGATGGATGCCACTGGTAATTGCAGTGACGCAAATGGCTCCTCCTAATGGAAATGTTCCTTCTGTAGTCATATCAGGAAAGTTTAAAATACGGTAAGTTAAGTAGATCCCGATTCCCAACAAAGACCATAACAGTCCTTGACCAATTGTTGAAACAATCATCTTATTTCTTGTCTCCTTTAGCTGTCTGAACTAGTTTCGCATTTTCTTTTAAGTCTGTTGGTAAAGTCAAGTTGAATTTTGCTAACTGATCTTTATTAATAATTGTATCGCCTTTCGTAAAGGTATACACTGCTGTATCTTCAGGTTTTGATTTCCCGGCTAAAATTGCTGCGGCCATTTCACCAGTCTTAATTCCAAGTTCTTTTTGATTAATACCGATTGTAGCAAGACCCCCTTGTTCAACCATTGTATCAACAGATGGAAAAACAGGAACATTATTTTTATCTGCTTCTTGGTTTACGGTTTCCATAGCATTAGCAATAGTATTGTCGTTGGGAATAAAGATAAAATCAACGGATTGTGATAATACTTGTACAGCTTGCGCTACTTCATTGGTTGAAGTTACGGCCTTACGTTCAACTGCTAAGCCCAGTTTTTTCGCTTCAGCTTCTGCTTGCCCCGTCTGGAATTTTGAATTCATTTCAGATGAAGAATACAAAAGTCCAACTTTTTTTCCTGTCGGTATTAGTTTATGTGCTAATTGGATAATTGAAGCTACTGGAGGTTGATCAGAGACTCCTGTAATATTTCCTCCTGGCTTTTCATTACTCTTCACCAACCCCGCACCTTTAGGATCTGTTACTGCCCCTAAAACAATTGGAATAGTGGTAGTGGAATTGGCTAGAGCTTGTGCTGCTGGAGTAGCAATCCCAACTAAAGCATCTGCATCATCGCTAATTAATTGTTTACTCATAGTATCCAACTTACTTTGATCTGCCTGTCCATTTTGAAAATTAATTTTTAGGTTTTTCCCTTCTTCATACCCTTCTTTTTTTAGTCCTTCTTTAACCCCTTCATAGATTTGATCCAAAGCAGGGTGACTAACAAATTGTAAAACGCCGACAGTATAGACTTTTTCGTTATTGTTTTCCATTTTTTGATTGCTTGATTTTGAGCTTCCAAACGCTTGAAAAACTAAAAATCCTACTAAGACAACCCCCAACGCAATTACAGTGTACATTAATCCTTTGTTTTTCATAAAATTTCCTCCTAAAATGTTTTTTGAGATGAAAAAAGCAATTTCCTCTAATCGCGGAAATTGCTACAAGCAAACAAAATCCGCATAGAGTTGTCTCTATGCGGATTCATCTCAATATTACCAGCATAGATACAAGTTTTAGAGTTCTCTAAAAAGTTGTATCTATGGAAAAGTCCATCAATACAACTATCTACGCCAAAATTGCCATGTTAATAAATTTCTTTTGGTTGCAGTAAATAGTCTCATGATAGTTCACCTCGTTTTGTTTTATTATAGCTAAGAATACCGTAGAATTTTCCGAGCGTCAATACTAACTTTAAAATTTCAGAAGATTTAAACAGATTAATCATCTAAGTCTTTAATATTCCACATTGGTAGTCGATTTAATTCCGGGATGAATTCATCTGCATAATTTGATAGTCCATCTACTTCAAACCGATTTTTTTCTACTCCTTTTTCAAAGAAAACAAAGGTCACTTTGCTTGGATTTACTTTATATTTTTTGGCTAAATTTTGGGTATCATAGACTAAAGGATAATAGTAAAAAGTTCTGTTTAATTCATCGCCTTTTTTTGCTGCCAATGTATTCATCACTTGCTCGTAGTCACGACCATAAGGTGGCGCAAACATGACAGAGATGGCATTCGTCGTTTTTATTTCTTGATCTTCGCTACCATAAGCAAAAGTCTTAATTTTTTTACTCTTAATAGTGGGATGAATTAACTCTACATATTCAGATTGCCGGATATGAGCTACAGCCACAACCATGATGGCAGAAAAAAGAGTCACACCTATAAGTAAACCTAACACTGTTAAAAGGGCTTTGCGTTGGTTTTTTTCAGCCCAACTAGCAAAATCATCCCATATTTGTCTAAAACCCGCTTTAGCGCTGATAAAAAAATTTTGAATTATCTTCATTGTGTCTCTCCTAGTAAAATTTATAAGGAAAAAAAGATCAATGACCTACCTTGTTGGAAAATTCTCGTCTTGTATCAAATACCACAACAAGAATCTAGCCAAAGAAACTGCTTAGGCTTAAAAAGGTGAGGTTCCACCTTTCTTGCAGTTTGCGTTAAAAAGTATGAAATATGTCAAGCTTTCCAAGTATAAAAAAATACAAATCTAAAAATATTATACAAATACGAGTATCAGTTAGGAAAATCAAATTTCGTAACAACATTTCTTATTAATCCTCTTTAATAGTAGCAATGATTAATGATAATCGTCAAGATAGTTGGCAATTCTTTAAATATTCGCTATCATAATATCAGTACTTAAAATAACTTTAGGAGGACAACGAGTGGATAATATTGGTCATACCATAATGCATCTAGCAGTGCCATTATTTGATATTATCATCGTTTTTCTTAATTTTTTATCCATATTAGTTTTAGTTTGGGGCGTAATTATTGCTGGGTATGATTTTATTAAATCTGAATGTTCCCATGCCAACCATGTTGAAGCAGCACGGCATAATAACTTTATTCGTAATTTTTTGGGGAGTTACGTCTTATTGAGCTTGGAGATATTAATTGCAGCAGATATTATTGAGTCTATTATAAATCCCACTTCTGCTGATATCTTACGTCTTGCAGCAGTCGTGATTATCCGAACAGTAATTTCTTATTTCTTACATCGAGAAATTCAAGACGCTCTTGATAACGAAGAAACAATGAAAAAGCTTCATAAAAAATAACTTACGGACTGTACTCTTTTCTGATAGCTATCAGTTGCCAGATTCTTAATCGTAGAATCTGGCTTTTATCTGCTATAATATAGTTATTCTGGCATGAAAGAAGGTTACACTATGTCTTTTGATGGTGTTTTTACCCATTTAGTTACAAATGAATTAACTGATTTATTAGTTGGTGGCCGTATTTCAAAAATTCACCAACCTTATCAAAATGAAATTATTTTGGTTATCCGCTCAAAAGGAAAAAACCATAAACTTCTTTTATCTGCTCATCCCAGTTATGCGCGGATACAATTAACTGACATTGCCTATCAAAATCCGGAAACACCACCAAATTTTGTTATGATGCTTCGAAAATATTTGGATGGCGCGATTTTAACGAATATTTCTCAGATTGAAAATGATCGTGTAGTTCACTTTACTTTTAATAAACGAGATGAATTAGGAGATTTGCAAAACATTCTACTAGTTGTGGAGTTAATGGGTCGTCACAGTACTATTTTGCTATTAAACGAAGCTAACGGTAAAATTTTAGACGCAATCAAGCATATTGGAAGCAGTCAAAATACGTATCGTTCTATTTTACCTGGAGCTGTCTATATCACTCCGCCTAAACAAGATTCATTAAATCCATTTACTGTCTCAGATGTTTTACTTTTTGATGCACTATCAAAGTTGCCGGAAATTACTGCAAAAGCGTTACAGCAAAAATTTCAGGGTTTAGGTTTTGACACCGCGCAAGAATTAGCATTTCGTCTAAGAAAAAATGAAAACGATAAAGTAATGACTTGGCATCAATTTTTCGACAGTTTACATTCTGGAATTCCTACATTAACAGTGACTGAAACCAAGGAGTTTTTCACACCAGTTCCTTTTAGCTATTTAGCAGAAAATGCTATTAGTACCACCACCTATAAAAATTACAGTGAACTACTAGATGCTTTTTATGGTGATAAAGCAGAACGTGATCGTGTTAAACAACAAGGCGGACAATTGCTTAAAAAAGTTGAGAATGAATTAGTCCGCAATCAGACTAAGCTTAAAAAACGCCAGCAAACGTTAAAAGAATCTGAAAAAGCTGAGGAATATCGGCAAAAAGGAGAACTTTTGACAACTTTCTTACACGAAGTACCAAAAGGCGTACGTGCTGTTACACTAATGAATTATTATGATGAAGATCGTCCGATTGCAATTAAGTTAAACCCAGCTTTATCTCCTAGCCAAAATGCCCAAAAATATTTTCACCGCTATCAGAAGTTAAAAAATGCAGTCAAATTGGTCTATCAACAAATTGATGAAGCAAAAGCTGAAATTGCTTATTTAGAATCTGTTTTGGCACAAATTGAAATTGCAGGGCCTATGGATTTAGATTTCATTCGTGAAGAATTAACTACCCAAGGGTATTTAAAGAAGACGACAAAACGTAAAAAAGCAACGACAAAATCAAAGCCGGATGAATATCTCTCAAGTGACGGTACAACTATTTTAGTTGGAAAAAACAACTTGCAAAATGACCAGCTAACCTTAAAAACTGCGCGTAAAACAGATTACTGGTTACACACCAAGGACATTCCAGGATCACATATAATTATTAAAAGTAGCCAACCAAGTGAGAACACCATTTTAGAAGCCGCCGAACTGGCTGCATATTTTTCTAAATATCGTCATTCTGCGCGGGTACCAGTCGATTTAGTTCAAGTAAAATACATTAAAAAACCAAATGGAGCAAAACCTGGCTATGTTATTTATGAAAATCAAAAAACGTATTACATTACCCCAGAATCAGACATTATCACACGACTGAAAAAACAATAGAAAAAGTCCGAACAGACCTCCTTCTCAAGCAAGGTTGCCATGTTCGGACTTTTTTATTCACAAAAATAAACGATACGGTTTTTCTTATCTTGTAGCGGACGATTATTTCCTTTTAAAATTTCTTCTTGAAACTGTGATAAAAACGCTCGTGATAGTTGATGACGTGCTTTAAAGACAAACCAGTTAATTGGGCCTTTTGTCGGCGGCGTTGTCAGTGAACCTACGTAATGAAAGTAAGATCGCTGTTTGGGTAAAAATAGCTCTGGATTGAAAATTTCAATATGCTCGTTTAGATCCCAACGTTGTGCCTTTTTTAGTGGTCCTTCTGGTAAAATGCCTGGCATAATATCACACAAAACACCTACTACCAGGTTAGTACCGTCACTTTTCATGTGTACCAAATGTATTTCTAAAGGTGCTTGTTGCTCGTCTAAGATGTGCTCGCTAGGCAGATGGTAATGGATATCAGTTAAACCATATTTTTCGCCTGCAAATACGACATAACTCTGACAATCAAAAGGAACAAAATGAATAGTATTTTTAAATTCCTTTTCAGTAAATCTTTCAACTTGATAAAAAAAAGTCAATTGATGTTTTTTATCACCCATAACTGTATCATTTGTTTCAATTGCAATTGGCGATTGATAAGCAAATTTTGCTCCTTGTGCATACCAATCACACAGGGTATGCCAATATTCTGGACCATTTTTTCCTCCATAACTCCAAGGAACATCTAAGTTTCGTTTCATTGTGCCACCTCACAAGATTTATCAAAAGATTTTAAATAGCATATCAAATCTGTTTAGTTGTGGCAAATTCCAAAACTCAAAATTCGGTAAAATTATACCACTAAATAATGTTTTTCCCGGTCCAAGTAAGAATAAAATAGCTAAAATAAGAATGATAGCTAGCACAATGAATAATACATTGGCCCCTTGCAATAAATTATACCAGAGTCGTAAATTACTGAAGAACATATCCATTTTTTGATTGCGTAAAACTTTGCCTGTCTCTGGTATAACGCGCATTTTGGCAATTTTTTGCCAGTTTTCTTTAAACAACAACATATCTTTTTCGGTTAAAACTTCATTGAAAATTTTCGTATCTGCAGCAAAATCAAGAAAAAACCAATTTACTGTCTGACGTTTGCGTTTTTCATCCCAATAATGTATGCTCCATTTTTTAGTCGTGATCCCTTTTATTTTTTCGTAAGGAAAACTAGAAAAATAGTTGGTTTCAAAAAAATCTAAAACAGTGAGAAAAATCAAACGTGTATCGGTAAAAATTAGTAGACGATTTCCCCGTGTATCATTGAAGTTGTCGACGTATTTTTTTGCTTGTGGTGTTCGGGCATAACTCATGCCCATCGGACCTGCACTCATAAACCCTGAATTTTCACCACTAGTCATAGGTAAATAGCCCGTGATTTTTTCTCCAGTAGCTAATTTAGGCTGCAACTTTTCTTTGACTTCTTGAAAGAGAATATAATACTTACTGCGGTTAAATAAGCTTTTCTTTTCATTAGTATTTAAATATCCTGGCTGTAATTTGGCATTTTCTTCGTAAATTATTTCTTTAAAACTCATGCTAATTCCTCCTTCAGTGCATTTTGCAACTGTGTTTTCCCACGAGTTAGGTGATTGTAGATGGCACTTGTTTTAATTCCTAAAAGCTTGGCAATATCTGCTGGCGGTGTCTGGTAAAAATAGTAATGGAGAAAAATAAGTTGATCTTGGGCACTTAAAACATCCAACAATTCAAGGAATTGTTCTTTCATCAAAGGACAGACTTCTTGATTATAATTTTTATCGATCTTCTCAGTTTCTAAATTGGCTTGCCGACTAATTTGTAAGCACTGCTTACGTTTGAAATCGATAGCTTTATTACGCGTGACAACCATTACAAATGTTGCCAAACTACTTTTTTCCTTTACATAACTTGGGATTTTCTTCCACAAAGTATAGAAAACTTCATTTTCACAGTCCGACCATAAATTTCGCTCAGAACTTTCAGATAGCACGCCCCGAATTGTTTTAATTATAGTTTCACCGTAAATTTCAATCATTTTTTCTAACCCAGTAAAATCATGTTGCCTAATTAATGATATGATTTCTTCGTCTTTCATCTTACCTCCCCCTCATTGTTCGCTTAATATACGAAATGAATTTATCATTTCTATCATGATTTGAAAACTTTATGTAATAAACATTCGTAAAAGATAAGAAAAGGTACCTGGATATACTTATCTTAAAGTAATAGATAAAAAAGTTGTGATTCTACTAAATTACAAGAACCACAACTTTTTCATTTTATTTAGTTAACCAATTTTCAGGGTCTTCTTTCCACGCTTTTAATAATTCAAGATCTGCTTTGCTGATGTAGTTACTATCTAATGCTACTTCGATTAAAGTTGAGTAGTTCGTTAGCGTAACTAAAGGCATTTCTGCAGACTCAAAATTGGCTTTCCCTTTTGGAAGTTCATATGTGAAGATTGCTGCAACACCTAGAACATCTGCACCTTCTTTTTTAGCTGCTTCGCATGTTCCAAGTACGCTCCCACCGGTGGAAATAAGATCTTCAATAATCACCATTTTTTGCCCTTTTTCAATGCAACCTTCGATTTGTTTACCTTTGCCGTGGTCTTTTGCCTTAGCACGGATATAAACCATTGGTAAATCTAAAATATCTGCTACCCAAGCCGCATGAGGTACTCCGCCAGTTGCAGCGCCAGCAATTACTTCTACATCCGGAAACTGAGTTTTAATTTTATCAGCCAATCCCTGTGCAATTTGCTTACGTACTTTAGGATAACTAATAGTAATCCGATTGTCACAATAAATTGGACTTTTGATGCCACTGGCCCACGTAAATGGTTCGTTCGGGCTCAAAAATACAGCTTTTACATCTAATAAGTCTTTTGCAATAGCGGTTTCTAAACTAGTCATTTTCAATACCATTCCATTCATTTTTTATTTGAGTATATGCTTTATAAGGATCTTCAGCAAGTGTTATTGGTCGTCCTACCACAATATAATTAGACCCAATATTTCGAGCGTTACCAGGTGTTACCACGCGCTTTTGATCACCAACTTCACTGCCCGTAGGACGAATACCTGGTGTTAAACAAATGAATTCATCACTAGTTGCGTTTTTTATTGCCGCTACTTCTAAAGCTGAAGAAACTACACCGTCAAGTCCAGCTTTTTTAGCACACTGCGCATAATGGATAACACTTTGGTCTAAAGGTACTTCAATTAACTGATCATCGTGCATTTCTTTTTCAGTAGTTGAAGTTAGCTGTGTAATCGCCAAGAGTTTAGGTCGTTTTTTTCCCATTGGAGTGCCTTCTTCTAAACCACGCATAGCAGCAGTCATCATTTTCACACCACCAGCTGCATGAACGCAAGTAATATCTACTCCCAGACCTGCTAATCCGCGCATCGCTTTTTCAACTGTATTAGGAATATCATGAAGTTTTAAATCTAAGAAAACATCGTGTCCATTTCTTTTCAACCAACGAACTGTTTCCGGTCCTTCATGGTAAAATAACTCCATTCCAATTTTTACAAATAGTGGTTCTTTTTTTGGAAACTTTTTGAAAAATAGCTCAACTTCTCCACGACTTGAAAAATCGAGCGCAATAATTGGACGTTCATTCATTTTTATTTTCCCTCTCTTACTTGTTGAATTAGTTCACTTAAATTGTTAATGCCTAGCTCTGCCATCCTTTTTGGTAGTGCCTCGATCAATTTCGGGCAAACATAAGGATCAGTAAAGTTAGCTGTTCCAACTGCCACAGCACTCGCACCGGCCATCATCATTTCTAACACATCATCTACCGTTTGTACACCACCCATTCCAATAATTGGAATATTGGTCGCGTGAAAAACTTGATGAATCAAACGAATTGCAACCGGCTTAATTGCTGCGCCAGATAAACCACCGGTTTGATTGGCTAAAAGAGGTTGACGTGTTTTTAAATCGATTTGCATACCTAGCAGCGTGTTAATCATAGTAAAACCATCGGCACCTGCAGCTTCAATTGCTTTTGCAATAGGAATAATATCAGTAACGTTAGGTGATAATTTAACATAAATCGGAACTTTAGCAACTCTTTTAACAGCTTCTGTCAAACTGGCAGCCACATTCGGATCTGTGCCAAAAGCAATACCGCCATGTTTTACATTGGGACAAGAGATGTTTAATTCAATTGCTTTCACATTAGGTGCATCACCAATTTCTCGACAAACAGTCACATAGTCTTCTTCACATGAGCCCGCTACATTGGCAATAATATTTAAATCCGGATAACGAGCATGCAAATCAGGCAAAATTTCAGATTGAACAACCTTTAGACCAGGATTTTGTAAACCAATTGCATTTAGCATACCACTAGGAGTTTCAGCAATTCGTGGTGTTTCATTGCCAAATCTTGCTTCAGGGGTTGTCGCTTTAATCATAATAGCACCAAGTTGATTTAAATCATAAAATTTTCCATACTCATTACCAAAACCAAAACAACCACTGGCCGGCATAATTGGATTTTGAAGATCAAGTCCGGGTAATTGAATATATAACGGATTACTCATAGCACGATTACCCCCGTCTTAAAGATTGGTCCTTCATCACAAACTTTCACACTCTTAGTCGGTTCATTTTTAACGTGGCAAACACAGCCATAACAAGCACCGACCCCACAAGCCATTCGTGCTTCCATTGAAATCTGTGCATTAGGATGTTCTTGATATTTTTCGTCTACCATTTTTAACATACCGTTGTTACCGCAAGCAAACACAGCATCAGGTTTTTCTATTCTTCCAATTAAAAGATGAGATACATTTCCTTGAATGCCAAAACTACCGTCGTCAGTGGCAAAGTGGGTTTCACCCAGAGCTTGGAATTTTTCAGCATAATAGACAACTTCTTTTTTTGCAAAACCTAAAAAATGAATTGGTTCTACTCCTTTTTTTACTAACTGTCGTGATAATTCATACAATGGAGGGATACCGATCCCGCCACCAATGATATATGCAGTGTCTCCTTTTTGAAGTTGACTAATATCAAAACCATTTCCCAGGGGTCCTAGACAATCGAGTTTTTCGCCAGGTAATAATTCTGTAAATGCTTTTGTGCCTTGCCCTTCGATGCGATAGATCAAATGACACGTTAAACTCGCAACATCAAATTGATTGATACTAATTGGACGACGTAATAACAAATCTTTTCTTGGTACTAAAATATGCAAAAACTGACCTGGTTTTCTCATTGCTTTTACTAGCTCACCTTGTAAAACCAGTTCAAATATGTTAGGCGCAATTTCTTGTTGCGTTAAAACTGTCAACATTCCTTGTTTCATGCTACTCCCCCTGGTATTCAAAATACGCATTATTCTCACAAATGGAGTATACGAATACAAATATTCGTATATTCCTTTGTTTAGATTGCTTTTGTCGAAAATGCACGGTCTTCCATTACTTTTAAAATAGCATCAGCTGTATCTAAAGATGTTAATAGCGGCACCCCGTGTTCGACTGACTCACGGCGAATAACGAAGCCGTCAATAGAGGCGCTTTGACGGTTCTTGTCCATCGTATTAATCACAAGTTGTGCTTGGTTGTTACGAATTAATTCAACAACATTTGTATCTTCTGATTCCGAAATCTTAGCAATTTCTTTAACTCGTAATCCAGCTGAGGTAAAGTAATTAGCTGTTCCTTTTGTTGCAATTAAAGTAAAGCCAATTTCTGCAAAACGTTTAGCTAAAGTTAATGCCTCTTCTTTTGTCTCATCTGCAATAGTAAATAAGACAGAGCCAAATTCAGGAACTTTTAAACCTGCTGCTTCAAAAGCTTTGTATAGCGCTTTTTCTAAGTTGCGGTCACTTCCCATTACCTCACCTGTGGATTTCATTTCAGGACCCAAATAAGTATCGACCTTTTGCAATTTTGTAAAAGAGAAAACAGGAGCTTTAACGTGGACGTAGTCATCTTCTTGATACAAGCCATTTTTGTAACCTTGATCTAGGATACTTTCTTCTAAAATAGCTTTCGTGGCGATTTGTGCCATTGGAATTCCTGTAACTTTGCTCAAAAACGGAACAGTTCGACTAGCTCGAGGATTTACCTCAATAACATAAACTTTATTATCACTAATAACAAATTGAATATTCATCATACCAATACAATTCAGTCCCAAAGCTAATTTTTCTGTATATGCTGCGATGGTATCTTGAAGTTCTTGACTTAAAAACTGCGGTGGATAGACGGCCATTGAATCTCCAGAATGTACACCCGCTCGTTCAATATGTTCCATAATACCTGGGATTAGAACTGTCTTCCCGTCACAAATCGCATCAACTTCACATTCGCTACCAGTTAGATAATGGTCCACTAAAACTGGATGTTCTGGCGAAGCTTTAACAGCATTTTTCATGTAATCTTCAAGATCAGCTTGATTTTCCACAATCTCCATAGCACGACCACCTAAAACATAACTAGGTCTAACTAACACCGGATAACCAATTCTTTTAGCAATCGCTACGGCTTCTGCTTGATTTGTTGCAGTTTCTCCAGGTGGTTGTGGAATTTCCAATTCTTTTAGCGCTTGTTCAAATAGATCCCGATTTTCTGCCCGATCCAAATCTTCAATACTGGTACCTAAAATTTTCACACCGGCTTTTTGTAAAGGTTCGGCTAAGTTAATCGCCGTTTGCCCACCAAATTGTACAATGACACCAATTGGTTTTTCCAGTTCAATTACATTTAAAACATCCTCTAAAGTTAACGGTTCAAAATATAATTTGTCGGAAATAGAGAAGTCTGTAGAAACTGTTTCGGGATTACTATTCATAATGATAGCTTCATAACCAGCGTCCTGAATTGCTTTGACGGAGTGAACTGTTGCATAATCAAACTCGACTCCTTGACCAATTCGAATCGGTCCTGATCCCAATACTAAAACCGAAGACTTATCAGACACTTTACTTTCATTTTCAAATTCATAACTGCTGTAAAAATATGGGGTTTCTGATTCAAATTCTGCTGCACAAGTGTCTACCATTTTATATACTGGCTCTATGTTTTTCTCTTTACGGAAGTTGCGAACTTCACTTTCAGACATGTTCCAAAGTTCAGCGATTTTTTTATCTGCAAAACCATTCTGTTTGGCTTCTTTTAAAATACTAAGATTCTGTGGTTTCGTCATTAACGCTTTTTCCAACTCAACAATGTGCAGTAATTTATCTAAGAAAAACAGATCGATTTTGGTCATTTTCGCGATTTCTTCAATCGGATAATGGCGACGTATAGCTTCTGCTACGTAAAATAAGCGATCGTCTTGTGCTTTTATCATCTTTTCTGTCAGTGTATTATCCGTTAATTCAGCTAATTGGGCTAGCTCAATATGAGAGGTCCCAATTTCTAATGAGCGTACGGCTTTTAATAATGATTCTTCAATGTTTCGTCCAATTGCCATTACTTCGCCGGTAGCTTTCATTTGGGTACCGAGTATTCGTTCACCCTTTTCAAATTTATCAAATGGCCAACGAGGAATTTTAGCTACCACATAATCTAAAGCAGGTTCAAATTCCGCATAAGTAGTTTCAGTTACTGGATTTTTCATTTCGTCCAGTGTTAAACCAACTGCGATTTTAGCTGCTAGTTTTGCAATTGGGTAACCAGTTGCCTTACTTGCCAAAGCAGAAGAACGTGATACTCGTGGGTTTACTTCAATAACATAATAATTAAAACTGTGGGGGTCTAGAGCTAATTGAACATTACACCCACCTTCAATTTTTAATGCCCGAATAATTTTTAGCGAGGCATCTCGCAAAAGTTGGTATTCAATATCTGATAATGTTTGACTTGGCGCAAAAACAATGGAATCTCCCGTGTGAATACCCACTGGATCGAAATTTTCCATATTACATACGACAATCGCATTATCTGCAGAATCTCGCATTACTTCATATTCAATTTCTTTAAAACCTGCGATACTTTTTTCAATTAGACATTGGGTTGCAGGTGATAGCTTTAACCCGTTTTCAGCAATTAATCGTAGTTCTTCTTCGTTATCACACATTCCACCACCTGTGCCACCTAATGTAAATGCAGGCCGAACAATAACTGGATAACCAATTTTATTGGCAAAAATAATTGCTTCATCAACTGTATGAATAATGGCAGATTCTGGGATAGGTTGTCCCAGTTCTTCCATTAATTTTTTAAATAAATCACGATCTTCGGCTTGATCGATAGCTGCGAGCTTGGTCCCTAAAAGTTCAATCTCTAATTCAGCTAAAATTCCCGAAGCCGCGAGTTCAATTGCCATATTTAAACCGGTTTGTCCGCCTAATGTTGGCAATAACGCATCAGGATTTTCTTTTCGTAAAATACGAGAAACAAATTCAAAAGTAATCGGTTCAATATAAACTTTATCTGCAATTTCTTTATCTGTCATAATCGTGGCGGGGTTGGAGTTGACCAACACAACTTCGTAGCCTTCTTCTTTCAATGCCAGACACGCTTGTGTACCAGCGTAATCAAATTCAGCCGCTTGGCCAATAATAATCGGGCCAGAACCGATTACCATAATTTTTTTAATATCTGTACGCTTTGGCATTATTTTGCTCCTTCCATGCATCCATCATTTCAATAAACTCATCAAATAAGTGTAGCGCATCATGTGGACCAGGTGCTGCATCAGGATGAAACTGGACTGTAAATGCAGGAAAGTCTTTATGGCGAACGCCTTCTACTGTCCCATCATTAACCTCTACATGCGTCACCATTAGTCGTTTGTTGTCAATTGAACGAGCATCCACGGCATAACCATGGTTTTGTGAAGTGAAATCAATTCGTCCTGTTGCAATTTCACGTACTGGATGATTTAAGCCTCGGTGGCCAAATTTCATTTTAAATGTATCGGCACCGTTTGCTAATGAAAATAATTGATGCCCCAAGCAAATCCCAAAAATTGGGACTTTCCCTTGTATTTCCTGAATCATTTTTATCGCTGTTGGAACATCTTTAGGATCTCCCGGTCCATTGGTTAGCATAACACCATCTGGACATAGCTCTAAAATTGTAGTCGCATCAGTATCGTATGGCAAAACAGTTAAGTTACAATGACGCTTTGAGAGTTCCCGTAAGATACTATGCTTTAAACCAAAATCGATAACAACAACGTTATGTCCAACTCCAGGACTTGGATAAGGTTTAGCAGTAGAAACTTGAGCAACTTGATTGGTTGGTAAAACGGCAGCTTTTAATTGATCATATGCATGAGTAAAATCTTCTTCTGCCACAATGCTAGCCTTCATCGTTCCGTATTTTCTAATTTTTCTCGTTAAAGCTCGGGTATCAATTCCTGCAATACCAGGAATTTCTTTATGTTTTAAAAATTCGTCTAGCGTCATCTGGTTTCGCCAATTACTGGCAAGTCGTGCATGTTCTTTTACAACTATTGCTTTACAAGTTGGTGCAATTGACTCATAGTCATCCCGGTTAATCCCATAATTTCCTACCATTGGATAGGTGAACGTAATAATTTGTCCATTAAAGCTTTGGTCGGTAATCGTTTCTTGGTAGCCAGTCATACTAGTTGTAAACACAATTTCACCAAATACATTGTTGCTAGCACCAAATCCTTCCCCTTCAAAGTAGGTACCGTCTTCTAAGATTAACCAACGTTTCATATTTATTCCCCTTTTTGCCAAACTTTTTGACCATTAACAAAAGTTAAAAGAGTATCTCCATAAACTTTACTATGGTCAAATGGTGTGTTAACTGCTTTTGATAAAAATTTTTCAGAGTCGATTTCGTATTCCTCTTCAATGGCAAAAACTGCTAAATCCGCAGGTTGACCAATCTGTAGGCGCCCTGCTTTTAAGCCAAAAATTGTTGCAGGTTTCGTCGCCATCCAAGCAATAACTTGTTCTAAAGTGAAAATTTTAGTTTTAACAAAATGCGTGTAAATTAACTGAAAAGCATATTCAGAACCAACAATGCCAAATGGTGCTTTTAGAAAACTCTGATTTTTCTCTTCAAAGCCATGCGGCGCGTGATCGGTTGCGATACAGTCGATTGTGCCATCCAATAGGCCTTCAATTAGAGCTTGTCGGTCATCTGAACCACGTAATGGTGGATTCATTTTCCAATATCCAAAATCATTTGGAATTTCATCTTCAGACAAGATTAGATGGTGAGGGGAAACCTCTGCTGTAACGTGAATACCCGCTTTTTTAGCGTCTCGAATAATTCGGACGCTTTCTTTAGTTGAAACATGACAAACATGATAATGACAACCAGTTTCTTCAGCCAAAATCAAGTCCCGAGCAATTTGGGAGCTCTCGGTTGCACTCAAAATCCCTGGCAAATTCAATTCGTCAGCTTTGTTTCCCGCGTGCATGACGCCACCAAAAAGCAAGGATTCATCTTCTGTATGGGCGACTAGCGCCATGTTGTTTGCGGCAGCTTCTTTCATTGCTAAATACATCGTTCCAGCAGTTTGAACCCCTACTCCATCATTAGTAAAGGCAAAAGCACCTGCTTTTTTCAACGCTTTTTGATCTGTTAAAACTTCACTACGCAATTCTTCAGTAATTGGCGCATATTGTAAGACTTTAACTACAGCATCTTCTTTAATTATCGCTTGAACTTTTTGAAATTTTTCGACTGTATCTGGGACTGGATTTAAATTGGGCATTGCACAAACAGTGGTGAAACCTCCACGAGCAGCTGCTAGACTACCAGTTTTAATCGTCTCCTTATATTCAAACCCTGGTTCTCTTAAGTGAACGTGAACATCTACAAGTCCCGGTGTTATTAATTGTCCGTCTGCATCAAACACTTCATCAAAAAGGGTTGGTTCAAAATTTGTCCCAATTGCTTTAATTACGCCGTTTTCAATCCAAATTTCTGCTGGGGTTAAGTGATTTTCATAAGTATTAATTTTACCGTTTTTAATGAGTGTTTTCATATTCTTCCTCCTAAACTTATTAAGAAAATTGCTATGTTTAATGGAAAGGAGATGGCTAATTGCTAGCGCATCTCCTTTATGTTTACTTTTAAGCTCTACCTGCTAAGACGGCTTCTAAAATTGCCATTCGAACAAAAACACCGTTAGTCATTTGTTGAATAATTCGTGCTTGATATCCTTCAACTAATGAATCTGCCAACTCGACATCGCGATTAACTGGTGCTGGATGCATAATAATTGCATTCTCTTTCATCTTTTTCGCGCGCCCTACGGTCAACCCATATTGCTCGTGATAGCCTTCTTTTGAAAAACTTTCATTGCCATCATGACGTTCGTGTTGCACACGTAACATCATCATCACATCTACTTCACTAACTAGTTCATCCAAAGGAAGATAATGACCATAGACTTCAAATTCTTCATCATACCACTGTTCAGGACCAGAAAAGAATACTTGTGCTCCCAAACGTTTCAACATTTGCATATTTGATTTAGCTACCCGCGAGTGGGTAATATCACCGACTATTGCAACTTTTAAGCCTTCGAAGCGACCGAACTCTTCATAGATGGTCATCAAATCTAATAAACATTGGGTTGGATGTTGTCCACTTCCGTCGCCACCGTTAATAATACCGCATTGAATCGTTTTACTTTGAATTAAGTCATCGTAATAGTTTTCATCCCCATGACGAATAACTGCTACATCGACACCCAATGCAGACATCGTCAAAACAGTATCATATAAGGTTTCTCCTTTTTGAACAGAACTTGTCGAAGCATCAAATTCAATGACTTCAATGCCTAATTTTTTTTCTGCTACATCAAAACTTTTATGAGTACGCGTACTATTTTCAAAGAACAAGTTAGTCGCAAAATATTGATCTTTTTCAGGTGTCCATTTTGCACCATTTTTAAATTCTTGTCCTCGTCTGATTAGTCCCATGACTTCTTGGTCAGTTAAAGCTTCAACTGTTAATAAGTGTTTTAAACTGATTCTTTCTTGTTGGATGATCATCTTTTTTCCTCCTACTTGCTCTCTAAAATTTTTTATTGGTCTGTTTTATTAATAACAATCCGGTCTTTTCCATCTACTTCTTCCATCTCGACAATAATTTCTTCAGCTAAGGAAGTCGGAATATTTTTTCCAACGTAATCGGCGCGAATCGGCAATTCTCTATGACCACGGTCAACTAGTACCGCTAGAGAGATTTTACGTGGACGGCCAAAATCCATTACTGCATCCAAAGCGGCACGAATCGTTCGACCAGTAAACAAGACATCATCCACAACAATAACTTCTTTCCCCTCTAAGTTAACCGGAATATCAGAAGCATGTACAGTTGGATCTTCTTCTTTTTTTGCATCGTCTCGATATAGCGTAATATCTAATTCTCCCACTGGGACTTGAACACCTTCTAATTGTTGTAAACGTTCAGCGATACGTTGAGCAATGTAGATACCTCGTGTTTTAATTCCTACCAAAACTAAATCTTCAATTCCATGATTGCGTTCGATAATTTCGTAGGTAATCCGAGTCAAAGCCCGTTTCATAGTTACTGCGTCTACTACTTCTTTTGCTACCATATTTTTCCTCCTCGTTTGTTTAAAAGACAAAAAAACTCCTGCCCGAAGTTAGGCAGGAGTGATAATCGAATTAGTATCTAGGTATACTGACCTTTTTATACTACAACTTATCCAGCAAGTTTTACTAAGGCGCACCTTACTAAAAATCTTGCATGTCTCCTTCTTAGCCTCACGGGACTATTCTTAAAGGATTACTATTTAATTTTCTATAACAAGACTACACTTCTTTAAATCAAAAATCAATCTTTTTTTCGTAAATTTTTTAATGTTTTTTCAAAAATTTCCGGTAAAGGTGCTTCAAATACCATTTTATCTTTGGTACGCGGATGCGTGAAGCCAAGTAACTTCGCATGTAAAAATTGCCCGTTACCTGTTAAAGTTTTCTTGGGTCCATAAGTTGGATCTCCTGCAAGCGGGAAACCAATGTATTGCATGTGTACTCGTATTTGGTGAGTACGTCCTGTCTCTAATTGTAATTCTACTAAGGTAAAATCGCCGAAACGTTCCAAAACTGTAAAATGTGTAACAGCCAGCTTCCCATCTTCTCGAATAGCCTGCATCTTACGATTAACTTTAGAGCGTCCGATTGGAGCTTCAATCGTCCCTTTTTCGTGCGTAATGTTGCCGTGCACCAACGCTACATATTTTCGCAAACTCGTTTTATTTTTTAATTGACTAGCTAAAGATTCATGCGCGGCATCATTTTTAGCTACCATCAACAGTCCTGAAGTATCCTTATCAATACGGTGAACAATACCAGGACGTAAAACATCATTGATTGTCGATAAATTATTCAGTTGGTATAAAAGACCATTAACTAATGTCCCATGGCTGTGTCCAGCAGAAGGATGAACCACCATTCCTTGAGGTTTATTTACGACAGCTACATCTTCATCTTCATAGACAATTTCTAAGTCAAGATTTTCCGGTTTTAAATCTAATGTTTCTGGCTCAGGAATACAAATAACAATTTCATCTTGGGCCTTAACTTTATAATTAGCTTTTAAAGGCTGTCCGTGTAAAAAGACGACACCTTCTTTTAACCACTGCTGAATTTGCGAGCGCGTGTAATCTGGTAAATATGTCGTTAACGCTTTATCAATACGTGGTCCGTTTTCTTTTATCACGATCAAAAGTTCGTTCATGCGTTTACTCCTTTAAAGCGTTCTTCAAATAAAATATATACAAAAATTAAAATAACCCCTATTACTAAACATGAGTCTGCCACATTAAAAATAGGAAATGAGACAAAGTCAGTTTGAAACATATCCACTACATAACCCAAGCGCATACGATCGATGAAATTTCCTAATGCTCCAGCAAGTACTAGACTTAAACCCAGAGAATAAATTTTGGCACCGTTGCGATTTTTATATAATAAGTATCCGCACACGCCGACAGCAATAATTGTGACAATCGCAAAAAAAATTATTTGTCCTTCTAACATACTCCAAGCTGCCCCGGTATTTTGATAGTAGGTTAGTGAAAAAACATTTTTGATAACTGACATAGATGTCCCTAAAGAAATATTAGCAACAATCCAAGCTTTAACAATTTGATCTATTGTGATCAAAAGTACGGCAATAAGAATAAAAAGTATCATACATTCAACTCATTTCTAAATATTAAATAAATCTCGGGGACGTATAATCCCTAACAGGTTACCATTAGGATTTCCATCTCGAGTAATTAAGATTGCTTCTAACAATCCATTTTGATGAAACATATTTTCCACTTCTGCGACAGTAGTTTCACTGTCAACAAACTGATAATTGGTTATCTTGCCATCTTCGATCAGCAATTCATTAGCTAAACGATTTCCTAAAACGATTTCGCCTTTTAGACTTTCTTTAGCAAACCAATAGCCCAGTGCTCTTAACGTGATGAGCCCTTTAAATTGTCCTTTTTCATATAAAGGAAATTGTGAATAACGTTTTTGGGCAATTGTTTTTAAAATTTCATGAATCGGCAAAGTGATTTCAAACCCTGTTACATTTTTACGAAAGCGAGGTAAAACCAGTTCCGGTTGCAACAACGCTCTTTCGATTTCTGTAATTCGTTTCACTACCCATTCATTAGGCTCGGCAATCACAAAATCTGTACTAATTTGATCATGGACAATAGCATTGCGTAACTGCGCCATTTGTAATAGATCGTCAACATAATCATTGGTTAAAAATTCTGGCTTTTTACTTAGCCGCCGTACCATTTCACTAAATCCCATATTTTTAGGGTTGTTCAACTGATCTTTTAACCATTTATTAATTCGATTAAAACTAGCTAGAAATAAATCTGCATTTGTGGTCATAATGAATACTCCTTTTTGAATTTATTGAAAGAGATCACTGTCTTTTGTCACAAAGTTTTCAGTTGGTATATGGGCTTTGAGTTCCGTAATTAAAGCTGATTTGGTTTTTTTGCGCATAAGAAAATGATATTCTTCTCCTAAGTACAAAAACTCAATCCCATTTTTTAAAATAGCGATTTGACTGATGTTACGGTAATAAAATTCTTGCTTTTTCCAAAAGCGAGCATAAAAAACTGTAATATGGTCCTCTGTCAATACAAATCGACGTAGACAGCCAATTATAACACAGACAAAAAAGAAGACCATGACTAAATTACTTTTCCAATAAGGTCTAGTATTTTCTAACGACAATGTCAAACTATAAAAAAGTACAATCAATGTCAGTGACCAATAAATGATACTAACCGCAATTTCTGGCTGCCAACGATATTTTCTATTTTTCATGCTTGTAAATTGCTCCTCTTCTGCTAAAGTTAAAGCGTGACTTATTTTATTTAAAGGATGATGTAATTTGTTGATGAAAGCCTATATCGATGCCGCTACAAAAGAAAATCCAGGTCCAAGCGGGGCTGGATTACTGATAGTTTCAGATAATCTACACAAACAAATTTCTCTTCCATTAGCGATAATGAGTAACCATCAAGCTGAGTTTTACGCTTTTTATGAATTATTAACTTATTTGATTCAACACCATTATACCAATGAAACAATTTTTGTTTACTCTGATAGTAAGATTTTAGTCCAAACCGTAGATAAAAACTACACTAATAACGAAAATTTCCAAGAAATTTTTCAAAAAATTCAAGCTTTGTTGGCAAACTTTTCTTTGCTAATTTTACAATGGATTCCCGAAAGCAAGAACAAAGGCGCCGATCAATTAGCTAAACAAGGTCTCCAAAAAGCATTAAGACAATAAATTTAAAATTTTAATACAAAAGATAAAACCACCCACTATAAAAATTCAAAGTGAATTTCCAATTGAATTTTTATAGTGGGTGGCCCTTTTTATAAAATTGGGGACAATAAGCGAGAGAAATTTTGCTTAAAGCGTAACCAATAAGATTGATTTGCAATTATTTCATCAGTTAGTAAATAGCATTTTTCTTGATCGGCTAAAAAAATTTCTTGCAGCTGCTTAGTCAATATTTCGTCGTATACAAAAGCATTAACTTCAAAATTCAATTCATAGCTGCGGATATCTTGATTCGTTGAACCAAAAGAGCATAAATTATCATCCATAATAATTGTTTTAGCATGTAAAAAGCCATTTTCATAATGGAAAATTTTGATTCCCATCTTGTGTAATAAATTAGCATAATATTGTGTAGCGCGGTAAATAAACGGATGATCGGGCATGTTGGGAATCATAATGCGCACATCTACGCCTGAACGAGCCGCTGTAACTAACGCATTAAACATGACGTCATCTGGAATCAGATAAGGTGTTTGAATCCAGATTTTTTCATCAGCTGACAATATCATTTTTACAAAGGCGCTTTTTAAAATGTCGAGTTTATTTTCTGGTCCATCTGCTACAACTTGAATTTCAGCTTCTCCACCCGTATCTTCTGTAACAACAAAATAACGTTTTTCATAATCCAGCTGATCATTTTTTTGTTTAACCGATGCATTCCAATCTCGAATAAAGATTTCTTGTAAACTAAAACTAGCTGTCCCAACAATCCGTCCGTGTGTGTCACGCCAATAGCCAAATTTTTCACTGCGACTTAAATACTGATCTCCTACATTAAAACCGCCAGTCCAGCCAATCTTGCCGTCAATGACAACAATTTTACGATGCAAATGATAGTTTAACCGCGTTTTGCGAATTAAGTCTCTTGAAGTGATAAAAGCTGCGACTTTTCCACCAGCAGCAACTAAAGGCTGAAAAAATTTGTCATTGGAACCTTTTGCACCCCAAGGATCATAAATAAGGCGAACTTCCACCCCTGCATTTGCCTTTTCAATTAATAATTGTAAAAATTGCTGCCCGATTTTATCGGAAAAAAAAGCATAGTATTCAACATGAATATTATCTTCAGCTGCCCTAATGTCTTCAAACAAAGCTTCAAACTTTTCATTGCCATCTGTATAAATTTTCACGCTGTTCCCCCTAGTCAGCGGGGATTCATCAACAGCCTTTAAATATCTTTCTAATAATTTTAATTCTTTTTCTACCGCTTCTACATCGTATCGCTTATTATTTTGATGAATGAGGTTGTTGATTTCTTTAACTTTACGATTGGTTTCTACATCATATTTGTAGACAGTCTCTCCATCTATTCCTCGACCACAAAATAAATAAACAATAAATCCAATAATGGGAATAAAAATCAATGTCAAAGACCATGCTAAAATACTTGTAATAGAACGCGGTTTACGAAATACTGTAACCAAAGCTCCAATTGTATTAATGAAAATTACAAGTAAAAAAACAGATTGTAAAATACTTAAGTCCTGTTGAATAGTCATTGGCTGAACTCCTTTCGCTTAGTTTCAGATCAATTATAATAAGTAATTATGATCAAAAGTTATTTCTAATGTTATTGGCCCCAGTTGTTTGGTTAAGTATTTTTTCAGTTCCTCTCGAATTTCAGAATCGCTTTGAGGACACTTAGGAGGTACCACTACATCAAATGATAATTGCTCTTTTTCAATACGAAAATCATGAACACGTAAATCCAATTGCAGTGCCGTTATTGCTGCCTTTACTAATTCCCACTTCTGCTGATACTCAGGACTTTTCACAGCTACCGGGTCCAGATGACAAACCAGTTCAACTTTCAGTTTTTCACGAAAGTCTTTTTCGATATTATTAATGATATTATGCGCATAATTTAAGCTCCATGTATCATCCACTTCAATATGAACTGTAGCAAATTGCTTTTTCGGACCATAACTGTGAACCAGTAAATCGTGATATCCCAAAATATCAGGGTATTCATTAAGACGTTCTTCCATTTTCAAAATTTCTTCTGTACTTGGGCGACTTCCCAATAACTCATCAATGAACTCTTTTACCATTTTTAAACCGCTGTAGAGTATATATAACGCTATAACAAGTCCCATCCAACCATCAACATGCAATCCAGTGAAAAGTTCAACAAAAGCTGAGATAAGAACTGCTGCAGTTGTCATAACATCATTTAGACTGTCCTGTGAAGAGGCCTTTAATGTTTCTGAGTCAATTGTAGCTGAAAGCTTTTGATACATTAAACTCTGCCAAATTTTAATACCAATCGATAATAACAAAATAATAAAAACTAAAGGTGAAAGTTTAATTTTACTAGGATCTATTATTTTCTCAACAGATGAAATTAAGAATTGACAACCAACAAAAGTAATAATAATGGATATCATAAAACCACTAATATATTCAAATCGCTCATGGCCATAAGGATGTTCTTTGTCAGCTGGTTTAGCAGCAATATGAAAGCCGACTAAAGTTAAAACAGAAGATGCAGTATCACTTAAACTGTTAATGGCATCTGCCATAATTGAGACACTTTGAGCAAAAAGTCCTATAAGAAATTTCATAACAAATAAAAGACTATTTGAAATAAGTCCCAAACTTCCCGCTAAAAAACCAAAGGCCGTTCGGGTTTTCTCTGAATCTTTTGTTTCGACTTTTTTCATAAAATAATTTAGCATTGCTGCAAACCCCTTCAACTAAACTTCTCTTTATTTTACCCTTTTTATCACTTTCAAACAAACTTAAGACTATTCGTGATCAATTATTTTCACCTTAAAAACAACACAAATAATAACCCGAACGTATCATGTATACTTCTCTAATAAGAGACTTTTTCTTCTAACCTGCTAAACAAGAAGAAAAAATACATTTATAGTTCGGGTCATTTTTTACTATAAAAAATTAGCGTCGTAAGAAGTTTGCTAATTTAGATTAAACTTGTTGTAAAAAATCTGCTACTTTTGCCAGTGCAGCGTTAATTCCTGCTGGATTTTTACCACCGGCTTGCGCCATGTCAGGACGACCGCCACCGCCACCTTCAACAAGTGGCGCAATGACTTTAATTAAATCGCCTGCTTTTAGTCCCCGTGCAATTGCTTGTGGACTCATTGCAACCAATAAATTCACTTTTTCACCCACAGCATTCGCTAATACTAAAACATCTGAGGTAGCTTTTTGTTTCCATTGGTCGGCTAGTTGTCGCAATTGATTCATATCTTTAACTTTTACTTCTGCTGCAATAAAAGAAATGCCATTTATTGTTTCGCTATTTTTGAAAATATCCCCAGCTTGTTGATTGGCTAATTTGCTTGCCAATTGTTCATTTTCTTTTTGTAAATCTTTTAATTGTTGTTGTAGTTGCACTGTTTTTGCAACAACTTCTTTTAATTGTGGTGATTTCACGATTGTGGCAATTTCTTTTAGTTGTGTTTCTTCACCATCAAGTAATTCGTAGGCTTCTTTACTTGTTACAGCCTCAATTCGGCGTACACCTGCTCCGATACCAGATTCAGAAACAATCTTAAAAATCCCAATATCTTCTGTATTAGCTACGTGCGTCCCTCCACAAAGCTCGATTGACCAGTCTGCAACATTCACAACACGAACATCATGACCGTATTTCTCACCAAATAACGCCATTGCTCCCATACCTTTTGCAGTATCAATATCCGTTTCAATCGTAACAACTGGTAAAGCTTCCCATATTTTTTGATTAACAATTGCTTCCATTTGGCTTAATTCTTCTGTCGTTACTTGACCAAAGTGGGTAAAATCAAACCGCAAGTGACCTGGTGCCACTAATGAACCTGCCTGATTTGCATGATTGCCCAATACTTCTTTTAATGCTTTGTGTAACAAATGGGTTGCAGTATGATTTTTAATAATACGATTCCGACGAGCAACGTTAATTTGTAAGAAATAGGAAGTTCCTTCTGTCACGGGGGCTTGCAGTGTTACAGTGTGTAAAAATTGTCCATTTGGTGCTTTTTTTACATCGTGTACTTCTGCTACAATATTTCCCTCAGTATCACAAACAATACCTGTATCCGCAACTTGCCCACCCATTTCGGCGTAAAATGGAGTTTGAGCAAAAATTAATTGTGCTTCTCCGGTATTTGCGCTACTAACAATTGCCTCATCTTGAATTAAAACCAGCAATTCACTTTCTGCTTCATAATTATCGTAACCAACAAATTTACTATCTACTTTAATTTCAGTTAACAACGCAGATTGAACTCCCATGGACGTATCCGTATTTCTTGCAGCACGCGCACGTTCTCTTTGGGCTTGCATCTCTGCTTCAAAACCTGCGTGATCAACCTTCAATCCTTCGTCTTCTGCAACTTCTTCGGTTAATTCTACCGGGAAACCATACGTATCATACAATTTGAAAATATCCTGTCCACTTAAGGTATCTTTTTTCCCTACCTTCACTTTTTCAATAACTTGTGTCAGAATTTCCAAACCTTCGTTAATTGTTTCATGGAAGCGTTCTTCTTCAGTCCGGATTACTTTTTCAATAAATTCTTGTTGTTCCAAAATTTCCGGGTAATAGCTAGCCATAATTTTGCCAACAACTGGCACTAATTTATACAAGAAAGCTTCGTCTATGCCTAATTTCTTACCATGCATAACTGCCCGACGTAACAAGCGGCGCAAGACATAGCCACGGCCTTCATTAGAAGGTAATGCCCCGTCACCGATAGCAAAAGCCAAAGCACGAATATGATCAGCAATTACTTTAAATGAGATATCTGTCTGCGGCGCATCGCTATATTGGAATTTACCACTTAAAGTTTCCACTTCTTTAATAATCGGCATAAATAAATCTGTTTCAAAGTTAGTTGGGGCATTTTGAACGATGGAAACCATACGTTCTAATCCCATTCCTGTATCAATATTTTTATGCGGTAATGGTTCGTACGTATCATCAGGTTTATGGTTAAACTCAGAAAATACTAAATTCCAAATTTCAAGATAACGCTCGTTCTCTCCACCAGGGTAGTTTTCAGGGTCATCAGCTGCTAAATCGTTAAACTCTTCGCCTCGATCGTAAAAAATTTCAGTATCCGGGCCACTTGGACCAGCACCAATATCCCAAAAATTATCTTCAATTTCAACAATATGATCAAGTGGTAGACCAACTTCTTCATGCCAAATCCTTTTTGCTTCTGTATCTTTAGGATAAACTGTTACATATAACTTTTCAGGGTCAAAAGCCATCCATTTTTCATTAGTCAAAAATTCCCAAGCCCAATGAATTGCTTCCTTTTTAAAATAATCCCCAATTGAAAAATTCCCTAACATTTCAAACATTGTATGATGACGAGCAGTTTTACCTACATTTTCAATATCGTTAGTTCGAATTGATTTTTGCGCATTTGTAATACGCGGATTTTCAGGAACAACAGAGCCATCAAAATATTTTTTTAAAGTGGCTACCCCAGAGTTAATCCATAAAAGAGTAGGGTCATTTACTGGTACTAAAGATGCACTCGGTTCAACACTGTGTCCTTTTGACTTGAAAAAGTCTAGAAACATTTGGCGGACCTGGCCGCTAGTTAATTCTTTCATCACTTCTCCTACTTTCCAAAAAAATAAGACACCACTGCAAGACAAGGACGAAAACCGCGGTACCACCTTGTTT
The DNA here is from genome assembly GCF_011397115.1 of Enterococcus saigonensis. NCBI lineage: Bacteria > Bacillati > Bacillota > Bacilli > Lactobacillales > Enterococcaceae > Enterococcus > Enterococcus saigonensis. Next base: position 1,390,677 of record NZ_AP022822.1, read on the forward strand.
GCAATGATGTCATTCATTACCTCTTAAACTCTATAACGCAGAGTTGCGTCAGTATTGCTACTGAGTTATAAAAAGGGAGCAACTACAAACAGGTTTGTGCTTTTTTCTCAGCAATTAAAAGCTTTCTGTAACAAAGAAACTGTTAGGTCATATCCTTTTTCCTTACAAAGTATAGGGGACAAACTTATACTTGTCAACGATTTATTCTAATTCAATTAAAATTGCTTTACGATATAAAAAGTCTTGTGGCATTAATTGTTCTTCTTCCTTTATTCGACGATTAGCACGATAATATGTCGCCTCTGGCAATAGTCCTAAAAGAGGAATTGCACTTTTTTGACTGTGATCCATTTTCAACACGGTATTGGTGATTAATTCGTAACGATTAGCTCCCCCGTTGATAACTACACCAAACATATTAGCGCCTTGTTTTAAAGTTTTCACTTGTCTTCCCCAATAACTTTCGTCCACATCAGCATTATTTCCCCAACGAAAAAGCTTGCGTGTCCCCGCGCCGACCATAAATTCCCATTGATCTTCATTTAATAAATCGAAGCCTTCATTTTGCAATGTGTGGATTAAACTTTTCTGCGTGCATTCAAAATGTTCAAATACGTAGTAGCTATCTGTACCATCAGCTAGCTCTAAATAAAAAGAATTTGGTGATAAAACATGGTAAGGCAAGGAATAACTTAGACTTTCTGCAAATGTTTTAGGTGCCATAAAATGTTCTTTTACTTCTGACTCGAAAAGACTAAATTTTTCCATATCTCCTGTAAATTCACCTGTAACGGTATCTAACATCCCTAAATAACGTGTTCCTACTGGTAATGCATGTTTTTGTACAAGCATTGGTGGAATATCGGTTTTTCTTAATGGTGAAGTATGTAAATTAACATATAAATCCCAACTATCTAAATCATTCAAATGATATTCTTTCATAATTTGTTCGTCATTTTCATTTAAAGCTGTTTTGTCTGAAATAGCCCAGGCATTCGTTGGTAAACCCTGTATGCCTAAATCCCAGCCTAAAATAGCTTCACTCTGACCTGGGACAAAAACAAAAATTTCGCCGTCAATTTCCAATTCAAAAGTCCGACATTTTACACCATCTAATTGATAAGTCAATAATTCAAGATTGGTGATTTCTTTTAATGGACTAACAAAATACATCAAGACTTGTTGGAAGGCTTGAATTTTTGCTTCGTCTGTTAAATTTTTCCAATTATTCCAGCGTAACATTTCAAACAAATTCATCGAAATTCCCCTTTAAACTATGACTTTTCATGTTATTCTTTTATTGACTTGCTAAAATTCAGTATATCATGATTGGAGAAGATTATGGACAAAATTTCCTTCGGGTGTCAAAGTGTTTTACAGACAACAGCACTTTATCTCCGCTATTGTGTTTTTGTTTTAGAACAAAAAATTAAACCAGAGTTAGAATTTGATAGTTTAGATGATACGAAAAGAAAGTATTTTGTCCTTTTTATCGCTGACAATCCTATAGCCACTATTCGCTATCAAGCATTAGATGAGAAAACCATCCAACCCGATCGCTTTTGTGTTTTAAAAGCTTATCGCAAACGCGGTTACGGACGAAAATTATTAACGGTCTATGAAGCACAAGCAAAAAAAGATGGCCATTCTTTTTCTCAGCTGACAGCAGAAATTGAAGCGGTCGCCTTCTATCAAAAATTAGGTTATCAAATTATCAGCGAGGTTTTTATCGAAGATGGTCTTCTCTGTCAGAAAATGGCTAAGAAATTATAGCTTTTGTACAATAAAAATCGTTCTTTCCTCCCATTATAAAAAGTGAAGCTTCAAAAGGACCAATGTTCTTCCCTTTTGCAAAAAGACAGAATCTTTTACAAGTTTCCTGGCATAAACAAAGATTTTTAGTGGATTGGAATGTATATGTCTATTTCACTTTCAGGATGATCATAGCCTAAAAAGCGCGTATCATATATTTCAAAATCTTCCCGATAATCTAGCTTGTGATTAGTTGTTAAAAACCAAGTGCCCCAAATGTAATCAAATGTTTTGGGTAACATTTTTAACGACCCACGGTGTGTAAAAACAGCATAGCGTCCTGCTGGTAAAATTTTTCGGGTAAACGTTGTTGCTAATCCGTTAAAAGAATGCACCTCAATTCCTGCCACTTCTGTAAAAAGGACATCTGCATTCATGGTATAAAGTGTGTTTTCTTGGCAGGCTTCGCAAATACCAAAACCTCTGGCATTATTTACTTGGTGGGGGATTTGGCTAAAGCGAGGACTTGCGTGATCCCAAAGCTCTTTTAACTTATTATCCTTTAGAGTCGTTTGACCACGGATACCGGCAACTTTTATTTCTGACAACGTAACAATTTGTGGGTGAACAGTAACATTTGCGGCAAGATGATCCAACAATCCCTCATCTAAACGGGCTTTAGCTCCGATAAAAATATCCAAACGATTTTTACGATACAACTGTGGGCTAACCTGATATAGTTGTTTGAATGCGCGACTAAATGCTTCAGCAGATTCAAAACCAGCCTCTAACCCAATGGTGATAACCTTTTCTTGCGTATTAAGTAGTTGTTTAGCAGCTCTAGCCAAGCGTCGCTTTTTAATATAACTACCAACACTCTCGCCTATAACTGCTGTAAATTGTCGATTTAAATGATAATAGGAATAACCAGCTATTTGTGCTACTTGGTCAACTGTCATATTTTCAGACAAGTGATTCTCGATATAAGTAATAGCTTTCTCCAAAGCTTTTCGATAATTCATATTCGTTGGCTCCTTTAATTATTTACCCATTCAAAAGTTCCTTTAGGGGCTTTTTCATTATGGTAAAAGATTTGGCGTTGGTCTGTAGTAAAAGACTTTTCAAACGAATACTTCTGCCAACCGTTGCTCACTTCGCCTCCCCACAAAATTTCAACTTCTCTTTTTGTCGGTGATAAAATCATACTTTTTGTCGTTCCAAAATACTCCTGAAAAAAGTGACAGCATAAACCAGCAGGATAATTTGCCACTAACATTTCTTTTAGCATAGCACAACTCACTTTGTTTTCATTTTTTAATTTTTTTGCGATATATTCATAACGTTTGGCAGAATGCACTGTTATTTCTGGTTCGATTTGTCGTAAGCTTGCAAAGAGTGGATGATTTGTCGCAAAAAGCACTTGATTAAAAGATTCTGCATCGATTACTTGTGACTGTGTTCTACCATCCAAAGTTTCATATAAAGCGGCTTTACCTGACTTATCTACGAGCATTAGATTAATATTATATGCGATAGGCATTTCAGCTAAAAAAGTTAATGCCTCGTCAACATTCCGGCAGTTTTCTAATAAAGTGCGAATAACTGCCCAAAACTGTAACCCTTTGAATTTTGGTTTTCGCATATAATTTAGTGCGCCTACTGGAAATCCAGATGAACTCATACTTACGGCCAATCCTTGTTCATTTAACCCTTCGTCTCGGCCAAAATGTAAAACGCTAGTTCCAATATGAGCATAACGTCCCTTCACCGCTGTTTTCATTATACAAAAATCTTCTGATTTTGCGCTAAATTCATAATTACGCGCTAATAAAGGGATATTGTCTGCACTACGATTAGGTAAAATGACGATCTGACTACAACGAGGAATCAAGTACGTCATACTATAAAAAAATATCTCGTGTGCAGTGACATTTAATGCATCAGCAAAACCCGTTAGTTCTGCTGTTAAACCAGGACACCACTGATCAAACAACCGGATTGCAGAAATAAGTTCTTTTGGAGAAAAATTTGTCTTTTTTTGTTTATGCAAAGCTAATAATGCAGGTTGTTTCAATACTTCTTGTCCCAATTGATACCCAATTTCATAATTTGTACCAGTTAAACTCATCGCATAAGTTGTCACGACTTCTTTCATAAAAACCGTCACTCCTTTTTCGCATTATAAGAAACCTTTCTTTTAGTGTAACAAGAAAGGAAAACACCAGCATGATAATTTCTGCTATTTTTAACAAAAAACCTTATTGTAAAATTTTTTTCAAACTATAGACTATAAAACTAGCAAAAAAGCCATCGTGCAGCGCACCATGACTTCTTTTAGATTTATTGACTTGATTTTTTCTTGTGTTTTCGTGCTGTACGTAACTGTTGCCGCTTTTCGACTTTACGCTTTTGCTTTTTATCTTTATCAACTGCCCATTGAATTTTTTTCTTATAACCTGGTTTAATTTTTTTCTTTTTCTTTTTCACTAAACCAATCAATGTCGGATCTAACTCATCTTTTTTTATTTGTTCACGTTTTTTCCGTCGATTACGATCATAGCCATCTACAATCTCACCATTTTTAATTTGTTTTGGTTTAAAACTTACACCAATATTTTCAATTGCTGCTACTTTTTCTTCATCTTGCGGACCATATAGAGTAATCGCTGTCCCTGCTAGATTATTACGCCCCGTCCGGCCAACACGATGAATAAAAAATTCTAAATCGTTTGGAATTTCTGCATTAATGACGTGCGATACACCCTCAATATCAATTCCTCTTGCTGCCAAATCCGTTGCGACCACATATTGGAAGTCCATATTTTGAATGCTACGCATAATACGCTTGCGTTCACGAGGTGTGATATCCCCATGAACTTTGGCAACTTTTAATCCTTGTTCTTTTAAATACTCACTAATTTCATCAACCCGTTGCTTCGTATTAGCAAAAACCAAAGCCATATAAGGATGTCCAATCGTCAACAATTGAAAAATTAAGCGATTCTTGTCTTTTCCCTTAGTGGCAATTAACCAATTATCAATAGAATCAGCTATAACTGCTTTGGGTTGGATTTCCTCAATAACCGGATTTTCTAAGTATTTTTTTAAAAAAGGGCGTAATTTTTCTGGAATCGTGGCTGAAAAAACTAAAATTTGAACCTTTTCTGGCAAACGACTCGCGATTTGATCGACTTCTTGCAAAAAACCCATGTCTAATGTCATATCTGCTTCATCAACTACAAATGCAAAAGCCTTATGAATAAACAAAGCCTGTTCATTAATCATATCTAATAAACGCCCTGGGGTTCCAATCACGACATGAGGTTGTTGATGTTTCAATTTATCAATTTGCCGTTGTTTGTCGGTTCCACCGACAAAGTTGCTTACCCGAATAACAGGATTAGAAAAACCTGCGATTTGTTTGGCAGCAGTATAAATTTGGTTTGCTAGCTCTCGGCTGGGTGCTGTAATGACAACTTGAGCCGTTTCATTTGTTGCATCAATGGCATCAAACAAAGGCAATAGAAAAGTATGTGTTTTGCCTGTACCGGTTTGCGATTGACCGACAACACTTCGTTTTTGTTGGATGACAGGAATTAGCCGTTCTTGAACTTCTGTTGGTTTTTCAAACTTTTTATCTTTAAGAGCTTCATATATAAAGGGCTTAAATTGAAAATCCGTAAATTGCATATTTCCACCTTCTTTTCATAATGTTCTTAGGGATTATAGCACAAATGGTTCACGACGTCAGATTTCTTTTGGTAAAATTGTGCTAATCACATAAGTTCCACTTCTTTTTTCATAAAACAATTGTCTTTTCTTACGAATTACAGACCAAATCACGTTAATAACAAACAAACCTTGAATAATAGCTGCTCCAATCGTAATTATAGAAGCTATTCCGACTAAAAAGTGGTTGTTACTTTTCACTAACGGGGCAAACATCGTCCCAATTTGGCCGATACCACCATAGATTAAATACAACAAACCATAACGTTTTATTAAGGCCTTAAGTGTAATATGTTGATGATTATTTTCAACAACACGTATTCTGACAACTTTTTTCCCTAGTGTCTGGCCATTTAAGCCATAATTCATAAGAATGAAATAAACAAAAATAGTACCAAAATACCAAGAAGGAGTATCACTAAAATCAATAGTATAATCGTGTGTAATTAACCGCAAACTGACTGTAATTACAAAAGTAAAGAAATAAATGAAAAACCAATCTAAAAAAAATGCAACAAAGCGACGAAAAAGAGTAACATCTCGGCCTTTTTCATAGGCTGTCTCCGCTAACTCTTCTCTTGAAGGCAATAATAAAGTAAACAATGGTTCAACCAAATACCCAAGGGTTCCCCCTAATGTATTATGTAAAAGATCATTTACATCAGCCAACCGGTAATTTCGCGGGTAAATAAAATAAAGTCCTGTCAGTTGGGTAACTTCAAAGAATAAAGATAGTAAAAAACTAGCCAACATAGTTTTCTTTAAAGAAAAACCGAAGAAATAGCGTAAGTATATCCCAAAAGGTAATAGTAAAAACACATTAAACACGGGCTCTAAAAAGACACCTTGTTTCATAGCAGCCAGATACGTGCTAGGGTCATTAACTTTTAAAACAGTTTGATTTAAAAAATTATATAAAGAAGCTCCTAAACGCAGTTCATAGTGCGGACTGGTATAATGAGCAACTTCATTAATCGGTGGTAGTGGTAAAATTACCAAAAAATAAGCGCATAACAAATAAAAGACAAAAGAATACATAATCAAAGCTCGACTAAAAATAAATCGTCCGAATTTGCGATACTCATAAATAAAGAAAAATGATGAAATAAACAAGGCTAAAAAGGGAAAGATCAAAAGAGCCGTTTTGAGAGGTACAATATAGGCAGACATAAAAATTCCTTTCTTTTTCTAGATAAATTTTAAAATATTTCCCAAAAAAATCACTTTAGCGTATGATCATTATAGGAGGTGCAACTATGTTAAATGGATATTTTGCATTGGGAGTTCCTATTGGATTAATGGTTTTATATGGTGTTATCTTGTTCTTACGCAAAAAAAGTAAAATTCCATATTTGGGATTTGTTTTGTTTATAATCGCAGGTTTTATGGTGGCGTTTAGTTACCAAGTATTGCAATACGCCTTTAAAGAACAAGATAATTTACTAGAAGCTAGTGAAAGCTTAGTATTAAGCTATCCATTTTGGTTACTATACATCCCCTTAGGAGTTGGGGTTATTTTAGTTATAATTAATATTTTCCGTGCTTATAAGCGTATTAAGTCATAACAGTAACGTTGTTTTACTGGCAATAAAAAACCCAAACTGCTGCGCTAATTACACCTAAATACAATAATTTAGCCCCGCTTGTTTGGGTCTTTTGGGTACATATAAATCTAATCTTCAATAAACTCAGATTCATCGTTATCTTCAAGATATTGACTACGCTCTTCTTCATCTAATTGACTAACCAAATACTCAAAATCTGCTTGAGATAACACCACAACATCTACGTCATTTTGTTCGTCAATTAACTCTGCTGCAGAATAGTCATCTCCTAAATTTTGTAACAATTTAATGAAGTTTTCATCTTTAAACGTTAGATACTCCGTCTTTTTCATTTTTATCCTCTCCTAGTAAAATTCGTAAAACCGAATACTGACGGTATTTTTTTTAGCCAAATGAGTTAGTGTGTGTAGATCTAGTTTTACATAATCCTCTGCCACTAACTGATAAAGATTATCTTCTAAAGCTTCTTCGATATAAGGTAGCACTTCATCTTCATCCCCATGTACCTCTGCTTTAGTTTTAATAATCTGTTGAAATAAACGAGGGTCTAAGAGTAAGAAGTATTCTTTATCATACTTATAGACTGCAACATGGTAAGCTTTATTGGGCAATTGCGCTTTAATTACAAAAAAGCATTCACTATTAACAGCCAATGTATTTAAAAGCTCTGCTGGTTCCATAGCTTGTTGATAGAACATCTCCATCCCTCCTTAATTCGATTATAGGAGATATTCCGACTAAAATAAAATAAAAAGTGTTGTGGTGGAAAACAGATCGTTGCTTTTAATTCATTTTTCGTCTTTAAACGCGCATTACCGAGGATTAAAAAGGTAAAGCCAGTTTCTTTTAAAAGAAATTGGCTTTTTCCGGCTCCCACTCTTGGTAAAACTCAGTTAAAAAAGTTTCCATAAATTTCTGTCGCCTTAATGCTTCTTCATAAGCTGTTTTAGTATTCATTTTTTTCGGTAATAAAAACAACTTTTCGTAAAAATGATTAATCACTGTGCTGCCTTTTCGGTACTCGGTTTTATCTGTAAAAACAACTGGTTTTATTGCCGGATCATACAAAGGATGTTGATGACTGCCGCCAAAATAAGCTGTTCGTAAAATTCCCATTGCACCAAGCGCTTCAAGACGATCAGCATCTTGAACGATTTTACCGGCAGTAGATAATGTCACTTTTTCTTCCAGTTCTTTTGAAAAGGACATGTGTGTGATAATAAAAATAATTTCTGCTTGCTGTTTTGCGCTTATTTCGATTTCTGCTAAAAACATTTGCAACTGTGCCAAAGCTTCTGCCACATCTGGTACAACTTTATCGTCAATTGTATCGTGTAAATAAGCTGAGGCAAGAAGGGTAATTTCATCTACCTGAGCCTTTTCTTTTTTTGCAATCTGGTGGGCTAGTGTCGCTACCCGCTGTGCATGATCAAACCCATGCCCGGTTAAATCCTCTTGGAGTTTAGTCTTAGCATACGCTATAATTCGAGTTATCTTGTCCATATTTTCTCCTTCATACACCAATATGCAAATTCGAATTTTCACAATTTATAAAAAGCGTTTACACTGACAAAAGAGTGGTCTCTTGTTTCAGGATAATTTCAATCTTTTACCTTCAATGCCACAATGGTAATTGATGCAAACAAATTCTAGCCACTTCCCCAAATAATGCCAGGCAGGCTGCCTGGCATTATTTATTTGCCTAGTTGTATGTTTAATAAAAGATTAGATCATTTATAATTTTTACGCTTTAATTTGATAAACATTTTGATAAAGTTCGGATAAATAATTAAGCAAATATTGTGGATTCAAAGTTTCACCTGTTGCTGCTTTGATTAACTCGTTAGGTGTCTTGCTTCTTCCAAACTGATGAATATGTTCTGTTAACCAATTTTTAATAGGCGCATAATCACCTTTGATTAACAAGTTATCAATAGCCAATTCTTTTTCCATGGCGTGTAATAATTGCGCCGCATACATATATCCCAAAGCGTATGAAGGAAAATAGCCAAACATTCCACCAGACCAATGAACATCTTGTAAAACACCTACTAAGTCGTTATCTGGTCTGATCCCTAGATATTCTTCATATTTGTCATTCCAGGCTTTTGGTAGCTCAGCTACTGTCAAATCACCGTTAAAGAGCGCCTTTTCTAATTCATAACGAATAATGATGTGGAGCGGATAAGTTAAACTATCCGCTTCTATTCGGATTAGACTTGCTGCCGTGGCCTTTAATGAACGATAAAATGCTTCAAAATCAATATCATCAAAAGTCCCCTCAGCAGCCGCTTGAAAAATCGGGTATTGTTTTTGCCAAAAACTACGTTTACTGCCTAAAATAATTTCGTAAAACAGTGACTGAGATTCGTGAATCCCCATCGATGGCGCATCATAAACCGGCGTCATATTGTATTTTCCTGCCATATTTTGTTCATAAATACCATGTCCAGCTTCGTGAATGACACCAAAAATCCCCATGGTGAAATCTTGTTCGTTCCAGCGTGTCGTAATTCGGACATCATTATGGGCAAGTCGCGTTGCAAAAGGGTGAACGGTATCATCAAGACGCCCTCGATTAAAGTCAAAGCCAAGTTGTGCTACCAAGTTTTTGACAAAATCTTTTTGTTGCGCTGTGGTCATGGTTCTATTTTTAAAGCTGGTATCTGGGGTGATACCTTTTTGCGCAATTAATTGGCGTATCTTTACTAGCCCATCTCTAAGTTCACTAAAGACCTCATCTAAAACAGCCGAAGTCATTCCTGGTTCAAATAAGTTTAACAAAACATCGTAATCCGTTGCTTCATCTTTTTTATAATAGGGAATTAATTCTTTTGTAATACGAATATTTTCTTCCAAAGCTGGTTTGAAATCTGCAAAATTTTTAGATTGTCTAGCTTTTACCCAAGCTGTATGAGCTTCGCTATATAGACGACTGCGTTCCACCATCAACTCTTTGGGAATGGCATGTAACTGGTCATAGTCTTTTTTTGTTACTGTAAAAATAGTTTTACCAACTTCTGAAAGCTCGTCATTGTGGGCGCTGAAATAGTCTAGCGCTTCTTTTAATTTTGGCCCTGTTTGCTTTTCAAAAGCTAGTCCGCTTAGATAGCCACTAGCTTCGCCACGCTCGGTTGCGGCTTCTTCTGGCATGCCAGTTTGACTATCCCAGTCTAACAAGGCTAAGGTTTGATTTAATAAAGTAATTTCTGCTAATTCCGCTAAGAATTCTTTTTCTTTCATTCTACTTCCTCCTTGACTCTTGGTGGTCGCGTCCCCCAGTATTGGAATAAGTCTGTGCGCAGAGCACCGTTATATAATTTGCGTTTTTTTGTTGCTTTAGCACCATAAAATGATTCAAATTGTAAATCACTCGTCAAAATATATTTACTCCAAGTTTTTAATGGACGTAATACCGTCCCCATTTCTTTGTATAGTCTTTGTACTGTTTCTGTCTCACCTAGTCGTTCGCCATAAGGTGGGTTCGCTACAATAACCCCATATTCTTTATCCGTGGTAAAATCTTTTACGGCTTGTTGTTTGAACGTAATTGAATCTCCCAAACCGATTTCTTCAGCATTTGCTTTAGCTATTTCAATCATCTTGCCGTTAATATCATAGCCGCTAATATCTAATTTTATATCATAATCCGCTGCATTATCAGCATCCGTACGAACTTTTTCAAAAATAGTTGCATCTACCCAATCCCATGTTTCACACAAGAATTCACGATTAAAGCCAGGAGCAATATTGTGACCAATCAATGCCGCTTCAATACAAATTGTACCAGAGCCACAAACAGGATCAACAAAAGGACGATCTTTGCGCCAATTGGTTAGCATTACCAACGCTGCTGCCAAATTTTCTTTTAACGGTGCACCACCTTTTTCCAAACGATAGCCCCGCTTAAATAAACTTGGTCCTGTTGTATCCAAGGTCACCATCACATGGTCTTTTAAAAGTGCGACTTCTACAGGAAAAAGCGCACCTGTTTCAGCTAACGGTACGTGTGCAGGCCGATGATAATATAAACGCAAGCGATCAACAATTGCTTTTTTTGTAATTGCTTGACAATCAGGCACGCTGTAAAGTTTTGATTTAATCGACTTTCCACTAACGGGAAATTCCGCATCCAGTGGTAATAAATCTTCCCAAGGCAGGGCTTTAACTTTTTCAAATAACTCATCAAAAGTATAAGCATCAAATTCACCTACGACGATTTTAATTCGGTCTGCCGTTCTCAGCCACAAATTTGCAGTTGCAATCGTTGTTAAATCACCTTTAAAACGCGCACGGCCATTTTCGACTTGACATTCAATTCCTAAATCTCGTAATTCTTTTCCTACTAACGCTTCTAAACCACTGGCACAGGTCGCTACTAAATTAAATGTTTGTTCTTTCATAAATTCTCCTTTATCCGCAAGCATAAATGTTCTTAAATGTATTGAAACACGACTATCTCTTGAATGCAAATGATTGCAAAGAAAAAAAGCTGAACCCACTGTCCAGCTTTTAATTTAGTCTCAAAATAAGCCCTGAATCCTGTGATTTTCTATAAGCCATGTTCTGTCCGTAATTTTTTCAGGGTCAAAAATTACGGGGTAACCATCTATCTGCACCATGAAGATGCCTTCTTGTATTCGTTTAATTCCGTCAAAGAAGTGCCCCTACCATTGTTTGGGTTGCTCGCTCGAGGGGTTTACCGCGTTCCACCGCCAAAGTTTCCTTTGACGCTTCGTCACTGTGGCACTTTCAAGGATACTTATCCATAGCTTGCGCCTTAGGAATTTTTCCTGCCGTTACTAAAATAGTACCCTGGCTTATGATTTCGCCAGGCACGAACACTACAAGCATCTCAGCTTGTGCGAGCATGGACTTTCCTCAGCCTATTACTAGGCCGCGATTACCCGAAAATCACAGATTTCATTAAATTTTTTAAAAACGACGTGTCCGTTCGTTATCATCACTATTTTCATCATTTGTATAATTACCGTTTAACGATTGAGAGACACGTGTTGCTACTTCTGTTCTATCTGCTGTAGTATCTTGATCCAATTTTTTACCAAAAACTTCTTTTTCTAAGTTAGAAAGACGCTTTAAAATATCAAAATTTGTCACGGTTTGACTTTTCGGCGCTTCTGTTTGCACGCGACTTGGTGCAGGTGCTGGGTTTGCTGCTTGCTGGCTCAATTTAGCTTGTAAGCGATCATTTTCTTCTTGTAATGCTAAAATTTCTTTGTTATATGCTTCATAGTCTTTGATGACGTTATCTAAAAATTCATCGACCTCAACAGGATCATAACCACGCATTTTCGTTTTGAATTCTTGTTGCAAAATGTCTTTTGGACTATAGTTTAAATTCGCCATTAATTCATACACCTCATTTATTTTTAGAAACTCTCTTAAAACATTCTATCAAAAATAAGATAGAAAGCAACCAAAATCATTCGTAGAAGGTATTTTGTAAATCATCCATAGTAATTAGTTGAATAAGATATTCGGTATTTTCTGCAATTTTCTGGGCATCATCAAGTAAATATTTCGGTTTTCCTGGAAATTCCGGATCGAAAACAGCTAGAACTCCATCTGTGTGCTGCAATAAAAATTTTGTATGATTTTGTAATTGTTGTGGGCTGTGATATGGTTTGTGACTAACTGCTTCTACGTAGTCAGCTTCTTGTCTTAAAAAGACTAACTTTTCTTGATTCCCTTCATTCCACTGCTTTCCAAACTCTTCAAAAGGAAAGATAACTCCTAGATGTAAATTTGGATATATTACTTTCAACTCACTCATTAACTCTGCTCCCCACATTTCAACACCAAGATTTCCACTAACGATTACCCACTCTAATCCTGCATCAAGATAAGGCACCAAATTGTTTTTTATGGCTTTCTTAATAATTGAAATTTTAGGGTCTTTATCTTGAAAGACGCCTAATTCATAACTACGATAACCTGTTAATAATAATGTTTTTATAGTTTCCATAACGATACCTTTTCTTTCCTTTTGGCTTTTTGGTATAATACACCGGTAGGAGTGTGACGAATATGGTTTTAAAGTACCCCAACGGTCAAATTTATCAAGCTGCGCTACCTGCTAAGCATAAACAAACAAAATCTAAAACTCAAGAACCAGTTAGTTTTAGTAATCGCGGTATGCGTTTTGAAGAGGCAATCAATGAAAGTAACCTTTACTATTTAACGCACAACCAAGCAGTGGTTCATAAAAAGCCCACTCCCATTCAAATCGTGAATGTGGATTATCCAAAACGTAGTGCAGCGGTTATTAAAGAAGCTTATTTCAAAGAAGCATCTACCACAGATTATAATGGCGTTTATCGCGGGTTTTATTTGGATTTTGAGGCGAAAGAAACAAAAAATAAAACATCTTTTCCTTTTAAAAACTTCCATGACCATCAAATTCGGCATATGGAAGCTTGTTTAGCGCAAGGAGGTATTTGTTTTGTTTTGCTTTGGTTTTCCTCATTACATCGTTGTTTTTTTCTAGATAGTAAAAACTTGATTTCATTGTGGACACAACAAAAAAATGGCAAAAAATCGATTTCTTTGACTGTGATTGAAAAAATTGGAATCGAAATTACACCTAAAATAGCCCCACGGATACCGTATCTTGAGGCAGTAGAAAAATTTGTTTTAAAGGAGTCAAATAAAAATGGGAAATGACACACCATCACGGGCGTCTCGCCACAGTGGCAATAACGCGCCACAAAAGAAACCAAAAAAGGTGAAAAAGAAGACAAAGAATTCTATTGGATCAGTTATTTTAAAATGTCTAATTGGCTTTTTCATCATTGGGTGTATCGGCCTACTTTCAGGAATGGGTCTTTTTTGGTTTTACGCTAAAGATGCTCCTAAAATTGAAGACAACAAGTTAGACGCTTCTGTTTCTTCAGTTATATACGCAAGTAATAACGATATTATTGCTGACTTAGGTTCAGAAAATCGCAAAAAAATTTCCGCTCAAGACGTTCCACAACTATTAGAAGATGCTGTAGTTTCTGTTGAAGACCGTCGTTTTTACAAACATATTGGCGTTGACCCGATTCGTATTGTCGGCTCTGCTTTGTCTAACGTAACAAAAGGTGGTCTACAAGGTGGGAGTACACTTACACAACAGTTAATTAAACTTTCTTACTTTTCAACGAAAAAATCCGATCAGACCTTAAAGCGAAAAGCACAAGAAGCTTGGTTAGCTTTGCAATTAGAGCAAGAAAAATCCAAACAAGAAATTTTGACCTACTATATCAATAAAGTCTATATGGCCAATGGTTTGTATGGTATGGAAACCGCTGCAGATACTTATTATGGCAAAGACTTAAAAGATCTTGATTTAGCTCAAACAGCACTTCTAGCTGGCATGCCGCAAGCGCCAAACGCATATGATCCTTATCAGCATCCTGAAGCAGCAAAAGAACGTCGGGACACCGTTCTTTACACGATGAAGGAAAATAATAAAATCACTGATAATGAGTATCAAGCAGCTATAAAAAAACCTATTAAAGATGGACTGAAGGATCTGGAAAAATCAAGTGAAAATTTACAGTTAGTAGATAATTATGTCAAAGAAGTTATTGAAGAAGTTAAGAACACGACGGGCAAGGATGTTTATACAGATGGCCTTGAAATTCATACTAATTTAGATTTAAATGCTCAAAAACGATTATATGAAATCGTGAATACAGACAAATACGTCAATTATCCAGATGAGAAATTGCAAGTTGCTACCACAATGGTCGACGTTAATACAGGCAAAGTTTTAGCTCAAATTGGTGCCCGCAATGTTCCGGATAATGTTGTTTTTGGGAATAATCAAGCTGTCAGCACGGCTCGAGATTTTGGTTCTACGGTCAAACCAATCACCGATTATGGTCCTGCTTTTGAGAATTTGAATTTATCAACAGCTAAACGCATTGATGATGCACCGTACAAGTATGACGGTACAAATATTAGTGTTAACAATTGGGACAAACAATATATGGGGAATATTTCACTACGAACAGCACTTTACGAATCACGGAACGTTCCAGCTGTCAAATTATTCAACGATGTCGGCAAAGAGAATGTTACGAAGTTTTTAAATGGTTTAGGTATACAATATAAAGACTTGGTGCAATCGAACGCTATTTCAAGTAATACTGCTCAAGATGGAACAAAATACGGTGTTTCCTCTCTTAAAATGGCAGCTGCATATGCAGCTTTTGCTAATGGCGGCACATATTATAAACCACAATATGTGAATAAAATTGTTTACCAAGATGGCTCCTCTGATGAATTTAAGCCGGAAGGAAAAAAAGCGATGGCTGTTGGTACAGCGTATATGATTACAGACATTTTGAAAGATGTGATTACACAAGGTACCGGTACGAACGCTATGATTGATGGCTTAATTCAAGCCGGTAAAACTGGAACTTCTAACTATTCTGATGAAGATTTAGAAAAAATCGGAATGACAGACGGTATTTCTCCAGATGTCACTTTTGTAGGTTACAATCGGCAGTATGCCATTTCTGTTTGGACAGGTTATGAAAAACACCTGACACCAATCACATCTGAATCAAATATGATCGCCTCAGATGTTTATCGTGAATTGATGCAGTATGTCGCACAAAATGGTGAAAATAATGATTGGAAAATTCCAGATGATTTAATTCGGGTGGGCAATGAATTGTATTGGCGCGATAAATATGAACAATCGCTTGAAACTCAGCCTTCGTATTCTCAAA
This sequence comes from Enterococcus saigonensis, assembly GCF_011397115.1. Taxonomy (NCBI): domain Bacteria; kingdom Bacillati; phylum Bacillota; class Bacilli; order Lactobacillales; family Enterococcaceae; genus Enterococcus; species Enterococcus saigonensis. The sequence continues at coordinate 1,406,467 of NZ_AP022822.1, forward strand.
GCCAAACCATTCCAAGTTCAAAAGCAACTTCTGAAACGCAATCAGAATCAAGCTCAAGCACAGAAGAGTCTACTGCTGCGACTGAACCAGAACAAAGTAGTAGTGTTGCACCTACACCAGATCCATCAACGCCACCAGAAAGTAGTACAACACCACCAGAATCATCATCGACACCAGACAGCAGTACAACACCACCTTCTACTAGTTCTGCAGGTGGCGGTAACTAGTTAATAGTAAATTTTAGCTAGAAAAAGACTGTGGTCGTAACGATTATTTGTTACGGCCACAGTCTTTTAATTTTTCATTTTCATTCGCTCTTTACCCTCTTGACAAATAGTTAACAAAGGACATACTTCACATTTAGGATTACGAGCTAGACAGTGATAACGACCAAAAAAAATCATGCGATGGTGATCTTTAATCCATTCATCCTGCGGCAACTTTCTCATTAACGTTTTTTCAACCTCTCCAACGGTTGCATTCAATTTGCAAATTCGCAAACGCTTGGAGACTCGTTCAACGTGTGTATCAACAGCAATAGTCGGTACACCATATGCTTCTGCTAATACTACATTTGCCGTTTTTCTACCAACCCCAGGTAAAGATTCTAAAATTTTGCGATCATTCGGTACAATGCCGCCATATTTTGTGGCAATAATATTCGCACAAGCTTTTATATTTTTTGCTTTGGTACGATATAAACCAATTGTTCTAATTTTAGCAATAATATCATCTAAGGATGCTGCTGCCAAAGTATCAGCTGTACCAAATGATGCAAATAATGCCGGTGTTGCCTTATTAACAGAAACATCTGTGGCTTGAGCGCTTAAAATAACAGCAATTAACAACTGAAATGGTGTATTATAAATCAATTCACCATGCGCATCAGGGAACATTTCGCCCATAACCTTTAAAGCATACCGCGTTTTTTCCACATTTAGCATGGATCATTCTCCTTTCAGCCAATTTTGTAAGGAATAAGGTGAAAGTTCTTTATTACTATTCGGCTTTGCTTTTTGCTTCTGATAGCGGGTTTTATCACTGGCCACATCTTGAGCAGACTGAATATTTTTGCTGCGCCAACTTGATAAAATACTTTCAATATACTGTAAGCTACGTGCGTTATTTAATACAGCTTCTTTTAAAGCTAATATAATAATTTCAGGACTATAATTGTCTTCTTCCAACCACTGAGCAATTCGTTCATATTCAAATGATGACAAAGGGCGCCCAAATTCCTGTTGAAAATGCAAAAACATTTGTGAAATTTCTTGTTGTTGTCCTTGTTGCTTATTGTCTTTTTTTTTCTGAGCTAGTAATTGCGCAATTTTTTCAAAAATCGGTGTAAATAGATAATGGTCTTGTTGCTTATTGTCTACTACTACCGTTTCAATTTTAATGACCTGCTTTAAAACCAACTGGTTCAGAAGTTCAAAAATTTGCTGTTGCGCCACGCCCATCTCGGTTGCGATTTGGCTTAAATCAGGAAAATGATCTCCTTGTTCATGGTGACGGTATAGTTGCAACCAAAAAACTAGTTCTTCACTGCTTAAGCCTAATTCGTGATAGTAATCTAAAATCAAATTAGAAATAACTGTTTGTCCAGCAGCAAAATAATCGTCTAAAGCTAACATTGTATCCCTCATTTCTTTTTACTAGTATAGCGTAATTTTTATTTTACTGCGAAAAAAAAGCCAATCTCAACCTAGCAGGCTGGACTGACTTTAGCTGATAAAAGTCGGTTCAAAGTACTACTTCACAACTGCCACAATTTCAATTTCGACCATGGCATCTTTTGGTAAAGCTGCCACTTGTACTGCTGAACGGGCAGGGAAAGAACCATTAAAATATGAAGCATAGACCTCATTAAAAGCCGAAAAATCATTCATATCTTTTAAAAAACACGTTGTTTTAATGACATTCTCCAGTGTCAAATCGCAACTTTTCAATAAGCCTTGGATATTTTTGAATACTTGGGTTGTCTGCTCTGAAATTGTTGTCCCTACTATTTCTCCAGTACTTGGATCCAGCGGAATCTGACCTGAAGCAAATAAAAATCCATTTACAATCTTTCCTTGTACATATGGTCCAATGGCTTGGGGCGCTAAATTTGTCACGACATCTTTCATTTTGTGTTCTCCTTTTCTTGACAGTCTGGACATAATCCATATACTTCCAAACGATGATCATTAATTTTAAAACCGGTCAATTGACTCGCAGCAATCTCAACATCTTCTAATGATGGGTAAAAGAAATCAACTACTTTACCACAGTCTGTACAAATTGCATGGTAATGTGGTTTAGCGGCAAAATCAAAGCGACTAGAAGCATCACCATATTTCATTTCTTGAACAAATCCAATTTCAGTAAATAAGCGTAAATTATTATATACAGTAGCAACGCTCATACTAGGAAACGAAGGTGATAAAGCGTGATAAATTTCATCAGCAGTTGGATGGGATCTATGGCCAATTAAATATTCTAAAACGGCTTGTCGCTGTGGAGTCACTCGAATATTATCTTTTTTTAATTTTTCAATTGCTTCTGTAACAGTCAGACGTTCCTCCATTTAATCCCCTCCTCTTCTTTCTCATCTTATAGTGTAATAATACTATGTGCAGCGACAAAAGAAAAGACTCTGATTAAAATTCTAAATCAATATAGGTCAAATTTGAACAAAACTCAAAAACAAAGCAACAACAATATCTAATACTAATTTTTAGTAACAAAAAAACGCTTAAATACAAATGACCATAAGAAAAATTGGCTATTTAACCTAACTTTTCTTATGGTCGATACAATACTCAAGAGTTTTTTGTCAGCTTACTTTATTAAAAAATCATTCCTCATCAAACTGATAAAGAACAGTTGATAAATAGCGTTCGCCATTATCTGGTACAATTGCTAGAACTTTTTTACCTTTACCAAGTTTTTTTGCAACATCAACAGCAGCCTTAATGGCAGCTCCGGAGGAAATCCCTACCAGAATACCTTCTTTTGTTCCCATTTTACGAGCTGTGGCAATCGCATCATCACTTGATACTGCTACTGCTTCATCATATACCTTTGTATCTAACGTATCTGGAACAAATCCAGTACCAATTCCTTGAATTTTATGAGGACCTGGTTTTCCGCCTTCTAGAACCGCTGATTCGGCTGGTTCTACCCCATAAATTTTAATTTCTGGATAGATACGGCGCAATTCATGTCCCGCTCCAGTAATCGTTCCACCTGTACCTATACCTGCTACAAAAGCATCTAATCCACCGACACCAAACGCATCAACAATTTCTTTCCCTGTTGTTTTTTCATGAACTTCTGGATTAGCTGGATTTTCAAATTGCAAAGGTAAAAAGTAGCCATTTTCTTTTGCTTCTTTTTCTGCACGCTTAATGGAGCCTGTGATCCCTTCTGACCCAGGAGTCAAAATTAATTTTGCGCCATACGCTTGCATTAATTTGCGACGTTCAATGCTCATGGTGTCTGGCATAACTAAAATGACATTATAGCCTTTTGCAGCGCCAACCATCGCTAAGCCAATACCGGTATTTCCAGAAGTGGGTTCAATAATTGTTCCACCAGGTTTTAAATTTCCTTGTGCTTCGGCTTTTTCAATCATACTTTGGGCAATGCGGTCTTTTACGCTGCTACCAGGATTGAAAAATTCTAATTTTACATACAATTCAGCATCATCACTTGAAACTAAATGATTAAGTTTTACAATGGGAGTTTGACCAATTAAATCCAAAACAGATTGATAAATTTCACTCATGTTACTTCCTCCTTGTATTAGCTGAAAAAAACAGCTGTACTTATTTACATAATAACGAAATTATTACCTTTGTGCGAATATTTTGTCTTAAAAAAACTATTCTAAAACTACTAACCAGAAATTCATTTAGCCGGTAGTTTTAGAATAGAAGCGGTTATTAATTATTAAATTTATACATTAAGTTGTTGCCCAACCATAATTGTATCACTGGATAGTCCATTGTTTAACATTAGTTGGTCAACAGTCGTACCATACTTTGCAGCGATATCCCAGAGTGTATCTCCTGAAACAACCGTGTATACACTACCTGTTGTTTGGCTTTGTGAAGCAGGCACAGTATTTTCAACGGAAGTTTCATCATGCACATTTGTTTGTGCTTGTACAGTATAACTCGTTTGACCATAGCTAGAAGCTGGTGTGTCATATTGCGTCAAATTATAAGCTGTAATTAAATAATTCAATTTTTGATTATACGTAGGATCCGTTGCATAACGTCCAGTTAAATAGGCTGTCGCATCTAGATAACTTGCAGTATTACTCTTCCAAGCGCCTGCATAGTGAGCTGTCCCAGTAGCAAAACTTGTACTGCGTAATACATAAGCATGGTCAGCTAAAGATTCCCAGTAAGAATTATACTGACGGAATGGTTCGTTCATGGTTATCCATTGGCCGTTTAAGTATTCTTGAGTAGGAAAAGTGACTGACTGTCCATTATACGCTCCTTTTACACCAAACAAATTATAGTATGGCGCCTGTGCCAAAACAGAAGATCCATTTCCACTTTCTAGAATTGCTTGGGCAATCATAACAGAAGCATATAAGTCATTTTCTTGCGCAATTTGAGAGGCAGCCCCACCGATCTGATTAATTAGATTGGCCGTGTTATCTACGCCTTGACTTTGTAATTCAGCTGCATGTACACTGTGTGCTGGCATTAGTGCCATCACTCTTGGTGTACATGCCAAGCCTACACCAACTAGTGACATTGCTTTTTTACCAGTAAATTTATATTGAAAAGTCACTTGTTTTTTTTGATGTCTTTCACTACGGGTACGATACTCTGACATTTTCTTCCTCCTGATGATAAAAACTTATATAAAATTAAGATAAATATAAAGATAACTAAGTATATGTATTATAGCTTGATTTTTTTTGCTAATCAAATGATTCTCTCTTTGTAACAAATATTTAATATACGCAACATTTAAAAAGTTTTTTAAATGTTTTTTTCGAAAATTCGTCTATTTTTCCACAAAAACAAAAAAGACTCTTTATAAACCGTTAGGAAAATCAGCTTATAAGAGTCTTTTAATAGTTTAATTATAATGAATTGTAAACATCGACGACATTCTCAACAGTAAATCCAAATTCACTAAGTACCTTTTCGCCAGGAGCAGATGCACCAAAGTGATTAATTGCAATTACTTTTCCCGCAAAGCCCGTATATTTTTCCCATCCAAAGGGGGAAGCCGCTTCAATTGCAACTCGTTTTACTACATCATGCGGTAAAACACTTTCCTTATATTCTGCACTTTGAGCTTCAAATAAATCAAGACTCGGCAATGACACAACCGAAACATCTTTTCCAGCTTTTTGCAATTTTGCCTGCGCTTGCACTGCTAAGTCAACTTCTGAACCAGTTGCAAGTAAAATTCCCTCTGGTTTTTCTCCTTGTTGCGGTGAAAGAACATAACCACCTTTTGCAACATTTTCATCAGCATTTTCTTTTGTCCCAGGTAAAACCGGTAAGTTTTGGCGACTTAAAACCAAAACAGTTGGTTTGTTTGTCGTTGTCATCGCAATTTTCCAAGCTGCTCTTGTTTCATTTCCGTCAGCCGGACGAATAACCTGAACATTCGGGATACAGCGCACACTTGCTAGCTGTTCAATTGGTTCATGCGTTGGTCCATCTTCACCAACAGCCACAGAATCATGGGTAAGAACGTACACAACTGGTGCACTTTGAATTGCTGATAAGCGCAATGCTGGCCGCAAATAATCTGTAAACACAAAGAATGTTCCACCGTACACGCGGGTGCCCCCATGTAGTTGAATACCATTCATAGCAGCTGCCATGGCAAACTCCCTAACGCCAAACCAAATATTACGACCTTCGTATTGACCAGGTTCAAAATCTTTCTCTGCTGCCACCATAGTATTATTAGACGATGACAAATCTGCTGAACCGCCCCATAAAGTTGGCACAGCTTTAGATAAAGCTTGAATCATTTCTTTACTTGATACACGGCTTGCTTGTGACGTTCCTTCTTCGTAAACAGGCAATTGTGCATCCCAACCATCAGAAAGTTCCCCAGCAAAAGCAGCCTTAAATTGTGCTGCTAATTGTGGATATTCTTGCGTATACGCTGCAAACATTTTATCCCAAGCATCTTCTGCTTTTTGTCCGCGATCATTGATTGCTTCTTTAAAACGTTTTGAAGCTTCCTCAGGTACAGTAAAATCGGGATAATTCCAATCGTAAGCTTTTTTAGCAGCGGCGATGCCTTCTACTCCAAGGGGAGCTCCATGAACTTTATTTGTACCTTCATTCGGTGCACCAAAGCCAATAATTGTTTTGACTTCAATCAGTGTTGGTTGGTCTGCGTTTTCTTTAGCTTCTTCAATTGCAGCAGAAATTGCCTCTAAATCATTGCCATCTTTTACTAAAATATGTTGCCAACCATAAGCCTCAAAACGTTTTCCAACATTTTCTGTGAAAGCTTTTGAAGTTGGTCCATCCAAAGAAATATCATTTGAATCATATAAAACGACAAGTTTGCCTAATTTCATGTGTCCAGCCATTGACGCTGCTTCTTGTGAGACACCCTCCATTAAATCACCATCACCACAAAGTGCGTAAGTGTAGTGATCAATGATATTAAAATTATCACGATTATAAGTAGCTGCTAAATGCGCCTCACTCATTGCCATACCAACAGCCATTGCAATACCCTGACCTAAAGGACCAGTCGTGGCTTCAACACCATCCGTATGATTTACCTCCGGATGTCCAGGTGTCTTACTACCCCATTGACGAAAGTTTTTTAAATCATCAATTGTAACTTTGTAACCTGCGCAATGTAGTAGACTGTAAAGTAATGCTGAACCATGACCTGCAGATAATACAAAACGGTCACGGTCAGCCCAGTTACGAGATGTGGCAGGATTAATTTTCAAATGTTTTGTCCAAAGAGCATAAGCCATCGGTGCAGCTCCCATTGGTAACCCTGGATGACCAGAATTTGCAGATTGAATTGCTTCAATACTTAATGTACGTAAGGTGTTAACGCTCAATTCATCGATTTTATCAAACAATTGTGCTTCCTCCTATTTTAGGTTTTTTTTACCTTTATTGTTTACATCCTCATTGTAGCGGATTATTACTAGAAAAGCAATTAAATATCAATCCCGATTGTGTAAACCTTTTTGTTTTTGAATTTCCTTTAATTTATCCGGTGTTACATCGTTTCCTTTAGGATCAACAACTTTCATTCCTTCAATGTGGTGTCGCATACCTGAACGGAAAGCTTTTAGATACTCTTCACGTAAATTTATTTGTTCGCGTGCTTCTGCATCAGTTAAGCTAGCTTCTTTTTTCTTTTTTGCCAGCTCATTAATACGTGCTAATTTTTCTTGTGATAGCATTTTAAAATCCCCTTTTTATTATGAACTTTAAACTATTTAGTAACACAACTCTTTTCTTATCTTAGCTAAAAAAAAGCGCTCTGACAACCACAAACCCAAAGCGAACGTCTGTTTGATTTGTTTTATACTTTATGCTAAACTTAAATTATTAAAGAAAGAAGGTGCAGTATGGCTAAACGCACAGAAAATCGCCAAATTGAAATTTTAAAATTTATTCACGATCGCGTCTCGCAAAAAGGTTATCCTCCTACTGTGCGAGAAATTGGTGAAGCAGTCTCTTTATCCTCCACATCAACTGTTCACGGTCATCTTTCCCGTTTAGAAAAGAAAGGTTTAATTTTACGTGACCCTACAAAACCACGGGCAATTGAATTAACCGAATTAGGGCTTGAAAAAATCGGAGCTCAACCAGAAACAATTCCAATGCTCGGTGTTGTAACAGCTGGTGAACCAATTTTAGCCGTAGAAGAAGCATCAGACTTTTTCCCAATTCCACCACACTTATTAAACGACAGTGGCTCTTTGTTCATGCTAACAATCCGTGGTGAAAGTATGATTAATGCTGGTATATTGGATGGCGATCAAGTCATCGTTCGAAAACAAGCCTCCGCCAATAATGGAGATATTGTAATTGCCATGACTGATGAAGACGAAGCAACCTGTAAAAGATTTTTCAAAGAACGTGATTATATCCGACTTCAACCAGAAAATGATTATCTGGAGCCTATCATCTTGCAAAATGTTAAAATCTTGGGTTTAGTAGTTGGCCTTTATCGTGATTTACTTTAAGAAGGTAAAAATAAATCTTCGAAATTTTCGAGGATTTATTTTTTTACTTTACAAACCGAACATACTTTCGTATAATCAATATACAAACGTTTGTTCGTATATTTTAATTGAGGTGAAAAGGATGAATACATTTCGTAATATTTCTTTAATCGTTTTGGGTTTAATTGTCAGCTTTGTCATTAGTCACTATGGTATTGCATTAGCCGCTTTGATTTTTGTACCTCCCTTTTTAATTTGGTTTACCATGTGGGACGAAAAAAAATATCGTCAAAGTATTCGTAAATTTTATCCTTATAACCAAAAAGGCCAAAATACCTATCATCAATACAAATAAAATTTCTTAATAGCCATTCAATATTACTTTGATAAGAAATTATTTTTCAGATTTGACAGATTAGTCTCAGGACTTTTACGTCAAATCTTTTTTTGTGTCTGACAACATAATAATTGAAATGAAGCTACTTAAATAATACAAATATAATCGTTGCGAGACTTTTTATAGATATTGCTATTTTTTTATTACGCGAATACTTGCAAATAAAAAAATCGTACTATCTCAACTAGAGAGTACGATTTTTACTTATTTGTTATAAATTTTAGGACCTTTTCGCATATTTTTACGATCATTTTTTGGTGCTTGCATTTCTTTTACTCGGCCACCGCCTTGTTTTTTCTTAATTAACTCGAGCATCTTTTCTTTTTGATTCATTTTTTTCTCCTTAGTTTACCTTAGCTATTACTTTTAAAGCCTGTGATTACTGATTATACAAGATAGAATTCCTTAAAGCAAATACTGCATGTTTGATAAGGAAGTTAGATTCGCTATCTTCCAATGATAGCTTGGTAAAAATGATACCCGGCTAACTTATTGAAAGTATTCAGTACTGGCGTTAATAGCTTTTAGAAAAAGCGATGCGTGAATCACATTTCTGAAAACATCACAACTCGTTAATCTTGTACTGAAAATTTGGTAAGTTTTTAACATCATTAACGACTTTGTGCTATGATAACCTGCGGGAGTGTGGAAGATGAAAAAAATACTAATGCTACTACTGACTCTAACAGGAGTAGTTTTGACAGGTTGCTACAAAGAGGCTGAAAAAACAGCATTCGATTCAAAAAACAATACTTTTTGGGTAGCTACGGATATTCATTTTATTGCCCCATCTCTTCACGATGATGGGAAAGAATTTCAATTTATCAAAAAGACTGCAGCCGGTAAGGATTTGGATTATCAACAAGAAGCTTTAACTGCCTTTATTGACAAAGCAAAAAAAGTAAAGCCAAAAGCAATCATCTTAACGGGCGATCTAACACTTAACGGCGAAAAGCAAAGTGCCAAAGAAATGGCAAAAATTTTTTCTCCTTTACAAAAGATTGGTATAAAAGTTTTAGCAATTCCAGGAAACCACGATATTTTTGATGGCTGGGCACGCAAGTATAGTGGAGATACTAAGAAACGTATTGCCCAAATTTCACCTGCTGATTTTAAAAAATTTTTTCCAGATGGTTATAACCTTGCAACTAGTGTAGACAAAAGTTCTCTGAGTTATGCGCTTAAAATTAATAAAAAATACGACTTCATTTTTTTGGATACAAATGAGTATCCCATCCAGCCAAGTCGTGCGCAACCTCATACGGGTGGCCAAATAACCAAAGAAACATTGACTTGGCTAAAAGAGTGTTTAAAAGGAGCACAAAACAACAAAAGAATTCCAATTGTCTTTATGCACCATAATCTTTTTATTCATAATCCTCTTGTTTACAAAGGTTACGTTTTGTCAAATGCTCAAACGCTTAAAAGTCTTTTAGCACACTATCATGTGCCAATAGTTTTCTCCGGTCATATTCATGCTCAAGATATTATAAAAGATCCTACTAGAGAAACCGATATTATAGAAGTTGTTACTAGTTCTTTTGCTATTGCCGATCATGCTTATGGTGAATTAAAGCTTACACCAGACAACATTTCTTATACGCGCAAAACGGTTGATGTCGACTTATGGGCTAAGGAAAATAAAAAGACTGCTAAAGATCTCCGTTATCATAACACCTATTTAAAACAGCTTTTCCTAAAAGATGGGGAAAGATTAGCCTATCAGCAACTTTTAGATCAAAATATTCGCAATAAGAGTATTTTGGAACCGGCAGCCAATTTAATAGGCGAAGTGAATTACAATTATTTTACTGGTCAAGACAATTATTCGTTAAAAAAAAGAACGCAACTAAAAAAATCACCTGCTTATAAAGAAGTAGCTAAATACACACCCTTTCTACAAAAATATGTTGATTCTGCAATCAATGATACAAATTTACCTGATCAAAAATTAAGAATTAAACTCAAATAAAAAACTTCAGGAAATGCCACATAAGCGGTTTCCTGAAGTTTTTTGCCTATAAAAGCTAGTTTAAGCTTAAATCAGCTAATCGTTTGGCAATCAGTTATAGCTGAATTCTTACGCTTTTAACCGCTATTTCCATTTCACAAAAAAGCAGCTATCTCCTTAAAACAAAAATTTTTACTCATAGCGCAATGCATCAATTGGATCTAAACGTGCTGCGCGATTAGCTGGAAATGTTCCTGCTAAAAAGGCAATTAACATAATAATTATCATAATCATACCAATAGATGAAAAGTTAAACTGCAATAAATTAAAGCCATCTAATCCTTGTAAAAAGGAGTCTGTGGCTACTTTATTCAATACTTTTGCAGTCCCCATCGCAACGGTAACACCCAATGCAGAACCCCAAAAACCAATTAAAATCGCTTCAATACTAAATGTTAAAAAAACTTTTCCTTTACCCATCCCCATTGCTTTCATTAATCCGATTTCGCGTGTACGTTCTTGTACGGACATATATAACGTGTTAATGATACCAAAGCTGGCCGCCAGTAATGCGATAGCACCAAATAACGTTAAAACACCGGTAATCGCATCAACCGTTGAATGAATCATACCTACCTGATCTGCAAAAGTACTAGCCACATATCCTTGTTTAGACAATTTTTCTTTTAACTTTATGATATTCTTTTCAGTTGGTTTTTTTACGGTAGCTAAAATAGAGTAATATTGATTTTGCATGCCTTTAGGCAAACCTGTTTTATTAATTGCGATTAATTTTTCAGACAAACTTTTACTTACGACAGAATTACCATTATTCACGATACTTGGATTGCGTACTCCAACAATCGTTGCTTCAACTTCTGACTGCGTTTTTGTCGCTTGTGATGAAGCTGCCAACTTAACTTTTTGACCTAAAGCTTCTTTCGCATTTTTAAAACCCAAACTTTTGGTATAGTTTGCGGCTAAGATAATTTCATAAGGGCCATTTTTTTGACTTACCTGCTTACCTGTTTTTAAATCAACAGCAATACCGTCTGTACTCGATGCGGCTAACACATACTTTTTATTATTTTTACCAACAATATAATCCGCACTAAAAGATTCGGCTGGTTTTACATCTATTAAACCAGAAGTATTAGCAATTTTTGTTACATCTTTTTCGTCCAATAAGTAGGAATCTTCTGCATTTCCTTGTTCTTCTGTATATTCCTGCGGCTCATCACTTTCTTGACTTGGTCCTTCCTTGACGGCCTTATTAATCATTAATAAGTCGTCACGTCCCACATTTTTCACCTGCTTATCGACATAATCGTTCACACCAGCTTTAATGCCTAGCGTCATTGAAATGGTGAATGCACCAATGAAAATTGCTAAAATAGTTAAAATAGTTCGTCCTTTATTCCGCCATAAATTTGCACTAGCAGAAGTTATTGTATCCCATAAATTCATGCCCGTTCCTCCTTGACAATAAAACCGTCTTTAATGTGGATTTGTCTATCGCAGCGCGCAGCAAGATCTGGATCATGAGTTACGATAATTAGAGTAATACCTTTTTGTCGATTTAGACGAAAAAGCAATTCTTCTACCTTCTCACCAGTGGCAGAATCCAGATTTCCTGTTGGTTCATCTGCAAAAATAATTTCTGGATCGTTAACCAATGCTCTAGCAATACAGACTCGCTGTTTTTGACCACCGGACAAATTAGTGGCTTTGTTTTGTGATTTATCAGCTAAATCTACTGCGGCTAAAGCAGCCATTGCCTTTTCTTGACGTTGTTTACCCGTAATACCTGCAATTTTTAACGGCAAAATAACATTATCTAAGACGCTATCTTTGGCGTTCAAAAAGAATTGTTGGAATACAAAGCCAAAGGTCTGATTGCGTAATTTGTTTAACTCTTTCTTTTTAATATCAGTTGTTCCTTGACCAACAATTTTGACTTGTCCAGTTGTTGGCTTATCTAACAGTGCCAATATATGCATCAAAGTTGATTTGCCTGACCCACTTTTTCCGATAATTGCCACCGATTCCCCTTTTTCAATTTTTAAGCTAATTTCTTTTAATGCAGTGAATGCAGTATCCCCTGAACCATAGGTTTTTCCTACACTTAATGTTTCGATCACTTCCATTTTTACCCTCCTTCAAAACTACTTTTCTCAATGACTGATAAGATAACAGGCATTTTCTTCACTTATTCAGTCTACCGCTCTAACAATTGAGAAAAATCAGACTTAGGGTGTATTTTTTTCTAGTCTTTTAGTCTGTTACTTTAAATAAAATATTTTATTGGTTACTATCAGTTTAAAAGCAAAATAAAATAGCGCTAGAAGACTATTTTTCAAATCTAGCACTATCTTATTCTCATCTAAAAATTTGATCAAAACGTCGTACTGTTACTTTGACCATCTTTGTAGGTTTCGTTTATGAATCTTTCAACCTACAGCCAAATTAAATCTTCGTTAGCAACCTGTCACGTGTCGCAAAAAATACATAAGTTTATCCGAAATTCTTACCTTATTCAGCTTCTTTGATATCTTTTGAAATTTCATCTATTTTAATTTCATTGGTTAAAAAATCAGAACTTTCAACTGGAAAATGTTGCCGAAATTCAGCTAACTCCATTAAATCAATTTGTCCTGTCGTCAACTTAAAATCCAAGACATGACCGCCAAATTTATGATCATCACTAATGAAATGCAAATGAAATCCCGCAGCTGCTGCTCCGTGGAATAGTTGCGGTGTATAAAAACCTACAATTGTTCCTGTTATTTTATCAGCTTCAAATTCTGGTTGATGTCGAGCTACTTCAACGAATTTTGGGTAAGGTTTTACTTGTTTTGGTGCTATCCGCACCTTCATATAACTAAATGTTCCAGTTATTTTAACAGCGGCAAACAAATTATGACTTATTTTATTCAATATTTCTACTTTTAACTCGTCAGCTGCCATATTAGATAGCAAAAATTGAAGATCTGATTCAAAATGAGTAACTGCTGCATAAGGGGTCAATTCATCTCCACTTAGTTGATGGACAGTTCCCGTTTCGTCTGCGTGATAAATTACACCATCTAGGAAAATAACTTCTCCATTCGCGCCTTCCAACGTTCCTAAACCAAAATCTCCATAGTGAGACAAGGTCCCGATTTTTTCTGTTCCATCCATTAAATCTTGCATCAAAGCCCCTAATGTCCCGTGTTGATAAATATAATTTTGAGCTTTCACTAACATATTCAATCTCCTTTTATTTCAGACTTAATAAAGTCGCTGTAACCATCTTTCATTGCTAGTATTTATCTAAAATTTTAATAAAGCTGATCGGGTAAAACTGTTTTACCCAATTCTTTATTGTCTGTATAATCAATAGGAATATCAATGATAACTGGTCCTTGTGTTGACAAACCTTCTTGAATTGCTGACTCTAACTCAGATTTAGTAGTTGCACGTAATCCCTTAGCGCCAAATGCTTCAGCATATTTAACAAAGTCAACTGAACCAAAGTGAACACCAGAAGAACGATTGTATTTCATTTCTTCTTGAAATTCCACCATATTATAACTACCATCATTCCAAATTAAATGAATAATTTTTTGTTTTAGCCGTACAGCGGTTTCGAGTTCTTGCGCGGAAAATAAAAATCCACCATCGCCTGAAATAGAAAAAATTTGCGTATTTGGTCGTACCAATGCAGCTGAAATAGCCCAAGGCAAAGCAACGCCTAACGTTTGCATCCCATTACTAAATAATAGTGTTCGAGGTTCATAACTCCGGAAATGCCGTGCCATCCAAATGTAGTGACTGCCAACATCCACTGTCACCGTCATTTCATCGGAAACATTTTTTTGTAGAGTATCAATAACTTCTAGTGGATGAACACGACCTGGCTGAGTCGTACTTTGGCGCGTAACTACAGTTAATTTACTTTGCAAAGTAGCTAGATAGTATTTCGCATCTGCTGATAGTTGATATTTTTTAATGGCACCACTTAGTTTTTCAATTGTTTGGGCAATACTACCAATTAATTCTAATTCTGGTTGCATATATTGATCAATCTCCATTGGTACTTCATCGATCACGATAATTCGAGCATCTTTTTCAGCATTCCAATTACGGGCTTCATATTCAATTGGATCATAGCCAATTGCTATTACTAAATCACTACGTTTTAACAGCATATCTCCTGGTTGATTTCGAAATAAGCCAACACGCCCAAAAAAATGATCCTCCAATTCTCGTGAAATAATACCCGCTCCTTGAAAAGTTTCCACAACCGGCATTCCCGTTTTTTCAACTAATCTTCTTATTGCAGCTGTTTCCCTTTGACCCGAAGCACGCATTCCAACCAACAACGTGGGCAATTTGGCTTCATTAATTCGTCGCATTAATTCATCAATATCCTCATTAAGAGCAACACCCAACTTTGGTGCTGACAATGGATTAATTGCTTCACTGTTAACTATACCATCTGTGACATCTTGTGGAATTGATAAAAAACTTGCGCCCTTTTTAGCAGTTTTGGCAATCCGATAAGCATTGGCAATACTCTCTGAAAGATTTTCTGGATCCTGAATTTCTGAACTATATTTGGTAATTGGGGCAAATAATGCTGCATTATCCATGCTTTGATGTGTCAATTTGGAAAGATCAGAGCGTTTCACTTGTCCTGCTAAAGCCAATACAGGATCGCCTTCAGCAGTTGCAGTTACTAACCCTGTTGCTAGATTACTGGCTCCTGGGCCACTGGTTGCTACTACTACGCCCGGTTCACCAGTCAAACGCCCGATTGCCTGCGCCATAAAAGCAGCGTTTTGTTCGTGACGCGCTAGAATCAACTGGGGACCATGATCTTCTAACGTATCAAAAACACCATCAATCTTTGCGCCGGGAATGCCAAAGATAAATGGAACGTTATGATTTTCCAAACTATTAACAATAATTTCTGCACCTTTTTTACCCACTGTACTACATCTCCTTAAAAACTGTATCATTATCAAATAATAATTTAGCACTTATTTATTTAATTATCAACAATGTAACACTATCGATTATTGTTTTACTGAAAATTAATGTTTTTTTCAATTCATTTGATATTGATCCGTGTATTCGTTCACTTCAAATAAATCGTTTGCGTAAATATTTAGAACAAATGAAAAAGGATGCATCACTGCACCCTTTTTATTGCGATAAGACACCAAACTTCTATTGCGTCACACTCAAATCATACTACTCTTTCTTAAAAATCATTACCAGCCCAGTGATTAATCGGACCAAACTTGTGTCCAATAACTAATTCAGCTGCAATTGCTTTATTGACAAATTCTTTAGCGGTTTTTACTGCTATTAATACTTCTTGACCTTTGGCTAACTCAGCAGTAATACAAGCCGATAAGGAGTCTCCGGTACCATTTATCCGTTCTGTTTTATGGTATGGTGCCTCCAACCAATGACTTTCTCCTGTTTCTAATAACAAGTAATCCACAACTTTTGTTTGTTTCCCATCTTGATGAGCACCTTTGATTACGATGTTTTTAGCACCCATTTTTTGTAAAATGCGAGCAGCTATTTCAAAGTCTTTTGCTGTATCCAATTTCATATCTGTTAGTTTTTCTGCTTCGTAAAAGTTCGGTGTTAAAACAAAAGCTAAAGGAATCAACTCTTTTTTTAACGTTGCTAAAGCGTCTTCTTCGATTAGCATATTACCATGTTTTGTCATAATAACAGGATCTACCACCAAAGGACCAAAATCATACTGACGATAATTTCTAACGATTGCCTGTATTAATTCTGAATTGGCAAGCATTCCAGTCTTGCTGGCACGAATCTGGTAATCGGCTGCTAGCAATTCAAATTGTTTATCAATAAATTCTGTCGGTAAAGTTACACTTGCCCCAATTCCATAAGAATTACCTGCTACACAAGCCGTCAATACAGATGCACCATACACTTTTCTTGCAAAAAAAGTATGTAGATCTGCTTGCATGCCAGCTGAGCCATCACTATCAGAACCTGCAATAGTTAAAGCTTGTGGGTATTGTTCCATCGTTGTCAATCTCCTTTATTCTTTTATCCTTTCATTATACTCTTTTGCAAAAAAAATACGTAACGAAATGTTGTGTATTCAAATTACATCAATCCTTAGCTGTTTTAGGACAATAAAATAGAACAGAAGAAGTAATCTTCTGTTCTATTGCATGCTATTTTTAGTTGCAAATTAGGATTATTTTTTAGTTAAAAGCCCGATTGCTTCCACATGAGTGGTTTGCGGGAATAAATCTACGGGTTGGATTTTCTCACATGTATACCCTTTTGCCTTAAAATCAATTAAATCTCGCGCCATTGTGCCTGGATTACATGAAATATAAATTATTTTTTCTGGATTCATCTCACACGCCGCGGTAATAAAATCTGTTGTTAATCCTTTACGAGGGGGATCAACAAAGATCACAGCTGGTTGCATTTCTTCTTTTACCCATTGCCCCATTACCTTTGTTGCATCGCCGACAAGGTAAGTTGCATTGTCAATTTCATTTAACTCGGCATTTTTCTTTGCATCTGCAACAGCTTCTGCAATAGACTCCATACCGTAAACGTGTTTGACCCGGTTTGCAACGGACAAACCAATTGTACCGATACCAGCATAAGCATCGATCACAACATCATTAGGCTTTAGTGCTGCCATTTCAAAAGCTGTTTCATACAATACTTCTGTTTGTTCGGTGTTAACCTGATAGAAAGATTTTGCTGAAATGCGGAAAGTTTTTCCCAATAATGTATCTTCAATATAATCTTGACCATAAAGAACTTTTTCATGTTCGCCTAAAATGACATTTGTCTTTTCCGTATTAATATTTTGTATAACACTAACAACTTCAGGGATTTCTTTGTGAATTTGGGACGCAATTTCTTCGGCTTTGAAGAATTTATTACGTAAAGTGACTAAAACAACCATCATTTGACGAGAATAGTGACCTTGTCGAATAACAATATGACGCAATAAACCTTCATGTTGTTGCTCATTGTACGCTTTTACCTTAAAACGTTCTAAAATATCACGAACTTTAATAATGGCTGCGTCAATTGCGGGATCTTGAATATAAAAATCTTCAATCGCTACTAAATCATGACTATTTTTACGATAAAAACCTGTTTGTAATTGTCCATCTTTTCGACGTACTGGGATTTGAGCTTTGTTGCGGTAGCCTGACGGTTTTGCCATTCCTATCGTTGGTAAAACAGGAATAGCAGGCATCTTAGCAATTTTTTGCAAAACATTTTCGACTTGCTTTTGTTTAAATAGTAATTGTTCTTCGTACGCCAAATGACTTAATGGTGCAATACCTGTTCGCAATAAATCTTCATTGGCAACTTCAACACGTTTTGCACTTTTTTCTAAATACGAAACAACTCTCCCAATACCAAATTTTTTTCCAACTTTAATTACTTTTAAAATAACTTTTTCACCAGGAAGTGCGTTATCAACAAATAAAGGATAGTTGTCAATCTTAGCAACGCCCATTCCTTCATACGTTAAATCTAAAATAGTAACTTCATATGCATTATTCTTTTCTACGGGATATACGTGATCTGTTTTTTTCATAGTTCCTCCTAAGTTTAAAACAAAAAACAACCAGAAAGGCTGTTGACTGACTTTTCTAAAACAATCCTTGTTCATTCTAAGGCATAAGTTTGACTTATACAACCAAAAACTCCACATCCAACTTAGTGAATGTGGAGTTTATAATTATTTCTTATCATTTTGGTCAGCAATTTGACCATCACCGTCAATATCTTCATCGGTTAATTTTTCAACTTCTTTAATAAAGTCACGACTAACCTCTTCGTAATCAGCTTCTTCTTCCTCATACCCTACCACCGCATCATCTGGAATAGCATCCAAATTAGCATACATCTCAATATGATGATGATGATTAACAAAGGTCATGGGAGCATCTCCGCCATATTCGCCATCTAAATTAATCATTAAGCGGTTTTTTTCGCCCACAGTATTTACTTCTAAATAGCTTGTTTTTGTATAAATAATACGTTTATCATTAATGTGTTTACCACCATTTAACATCAAAGCCACCAAATGGACAATTTCGAAAATATTTGCAGTTTTCACAATAATTAATGAAAATTTACCATCATCTAACTTAGCATCTGGTGCTATTTGTTCAAAACCACCGACTGAATTTGTTAAAGCTAAGAAAAACATCGAAGCATCACCTTGATATTCGCCTTCATCATATTTCAGATGCATTTTAATTGGTTTCACCCGAGGTAATAATTCAGCCCCCTTAGCTAGATAAGCTAAGTACCCAAAAATACTTTTTAATTCTGAAGGCACTTCATAGGTTAATTCCGTTAAATGCCCACCGGCTGCAATATTAATAAAGTAATTTTCTTTTGCTTGACCAATATCCATTTTGATTGTTTGGTTTTTCAAAATAACTTCTGCTGCCGCTTTTAAGTCATCACGAGGAATTTTTAACGCTCTAGCATAATCATTCGTAGTCCCAGCCGGAATAATTGCCATTTTAGGACGTTTTTTTAATGGCGCAATACCATTAACGACTTCGTTAATGGTACCGTCACCACCGGCTGCTACAATTAAATCAAAACCAGCTTTAGCAACCCGACAAGCTTCATTTTTAGCTGAGTTTGGTTCAGGAGTTGTTGCAAAAGCACTGGCTTCAAAACCAGCTTGTTCTAATACTTGTAATATATCAGCTAAGCTACGTTTTGTTGCTTCTTTACCTGAAGTTGGATTGTAAATCACGCGTGCCTTTTTCATACTCTTATCAGCGTTTGGCCAATTCAGTCTGTAACAATTGGTTAACCACGGCCGGATTCGCTTTCCCTTTCGTTTGTTTCATGATTTGTCCCACTAAAAAGCCGACTGCACGATCTTTTCCATTTTTAAAATCCTCAATTGATTGTGCGTTCTGATCCAAAACTTCATTGATGATTGGTAATAGTTGTGCAGGGTCAGACAATTGTACTAATCCTTTTGCCTCTACAACAGCTTTAGCCTCGCCACCATTTTGAATTAATTCACGGAAGACTTTCTTGGCAATTTTTGAACTAATTGTACCATCTTGGATTAAAACAATCATACCGGCTAAGTTTTCTGGCGTGAGTTTTGTTTCACCTAATTCTAGTTTTTCACTATTAAGATAAGCAGAAACTTCTCCCATTAGCCAGTTTGAAGCAAGTTTGGCATCAGCTCCTGCTTGTAATGTCGCTTCAAAGAAATCAGACATTTCTTTTGTTAAAGTTAAGACTTTGGCATCGTATTCTGGCAAACCAAATTCATTAATGTAACGTAAACGACGAGAAGCTGGTAGTTCTGGTAATGTTGCTTTCACTTTACTAATCCATTCATCATCAATGACAAAACGAGGAATATCTGGTTCTGGGAAATAACGGTAATCACTTGAACCTTCTTTGACCCGCATCAAAATTGTTTTATTCGTTGTTTCATCAAAGCGGCGTGTTTCTTGTTGAATTTCGCCACCTGAAAGTAAAACTTTTGCCTG
Source organism: Enterococcus saigonensis (assembly GCF_011397115.1). Taxonomy (NCBI): domain Bacteria; kingdom Bacillati; phylum Bacillota; class Bacilli; order Lactobacillales; family Enterococcaceae; genus Enterococcus; species Enterococcus saigonensis. The sequence goes on from NZ_AP022822.1 coordinate 1,426,554, forward strand.
ACGCTTTTCTTCAAAAGCTAAACCTTTTTTTACAAAGCTCATAGAATTTAAGTTTTTCAATTCTGTTTTAGTGCCAAATTCTTCTTGACCATAAGGACGGATAGAAATATTGGCATCACAACGCATTGAGCCTTCTTCCATTTTTACATCTGAAACATCTGTAAACAAGATAATGGATCGCAAAGCTTCTAAATAAGCATAGGCTTCTTCTGGCGAACGCATATCTGCTTCTGAAACAATTTCAATCAACGGAGTTCCTTGCCGATTCAAATCAACATACGAGTAGCCGCCAATGCCGTGCATATTTTTACCAGCATCTTCTTCTAAATGAACTCGTTCAATTCTAATTTTTTTCTTTTTGCCATCCACTTCAATTTCAATCCAACCGTCGTGTCCAATTGGTTGATCAAACTGAGAAATTTGGTACGCTTTTGGATTATCGGGATAAAAATAGTTTTTACGATCAAAATGGGTTTCTTTTGAAATTTCACAGTTCAAAGCCAAAGCTGCTTTCATTCCAAACTCAACGGCAGCTTTATTCATAACGGGTAATACACCTGGATAACCCCAGTCGATCACATTTGTGTTACTGTTTGGTTCTGCTCCAAAGTGCGCCGGTGCAGGCGAAAAGATTTTAGAGTTGGTTTTTAGTTCTACGTGAACTTCTAACCCAATAACTGTTTCAAAATTCATTACTTATTCCCCCCTAAAATCACTGGTTTTTGTAGATGGAAGTCAGTAGCACCTTCAAAAGCTGCAGCTGCTTGATACATGGTTACTTCATCAAATTGTTTCCCGATAATTTGTAATCCCACAGGTAGGCCTTCTGAAAATCCAGCTGGAATTGACATACCAGGCAATCCAGCTAAGTTAACTGGAATAGTTAGAATATCACTCATATACATGGTAATTGGATCGTTAATTTTTTCACCCAAGCCAAAAGCAACTGTTGGTGAAGCTGGACCAATAATTAAATCATAGTCATTAAAGACTTTATCAAAATCTTGTTTAATTAGTGTCCGGACTTGCCCAGCTTTTTTGAAATAAGCGTCATAATAACCTGCACTTAATGAAAACGTCCCTAACATAATCCGACGTTTTACCTCTGTACCGAAGCCTTCGCTACGTGATTTTACGTAAACATCTTCTAAATTTTCTACATTTTCAGCACGATATCCATAACGAATACCATCAAAACGTTGTAGATTTGAGCTTGCTTCAGAAGAGGCAATAATATAATAAACTGCTACGCCATATTTTGAATGCGGTAAACTTACCTCTTCTACAGTTGCACCTAATTTTTCAAAGGTCGCTGCAGCTTTTTCAATAGCTGCTTTAACACCAGGTTCCACACCTTCACCAAGATATTCTTTAGGTAATCCAATTTTTAAACCTTTAACGCCTTTTTCAAGATTTGAAGTAAAATCAGGGACAGAAATACCCGAGCTAGTACCATCTTTTTCATCATAGCCACTAATGGCATTTAGAGTTAAAGCATTATCCTTAACGTTTCGTGTTAATGGGCCAATCTGATCTAAAGAAGATGCAAAAGCAATCAAACCAAAGCGAGAAACCCGACCATAAGTTGGTTTCATCCCAACGATACCATTAAAGGCAGCAGGCTGACGAATAGAACCACCTGTATCACTACCTAACGAAACTGGAACTTGCCCTGCTGCTACTGCTGCTGCAGAGCCACCAGAAGAGCCACCGGGAACTTTGGTGGCATCCCAAGCATTTTTAGTTTTCTTAAAATAAGAAGTTTCACTACTGCCACCCATAGCAAATTCATCCATGTTCAGCTTACCAACAGGAATCATATCAGATTGATAAATTTTATCCATTACAGTTGCATCGTAGATAGGTTCAAAATTAGATAAAATTTTGGAAGCCGCGGTTGTCAAAATATCTTTTGATACAATATTATCTTTAATGCCAATCGGGATACCTGCTAGTACATTATCTTCAGCAATTCCTTTTATTTCTAAAGCTTTTGCTTGTTTCATCGCTTTTTCTTCACTAATTGTAATAAAAGCATCAACATTTGCTTCTGTTTCTTTAATTCGTGCAATTGTTGCTTCAGTCAAATCAGTGGCCGTGATTTCTTTTGAAACAAGTAAGTCGTGTAACTCGCTTAAGTTCTTGTCATACAATTTTTCCATTAAGCGCCAGCCTCCCCATTATCAATAATTGCCGGCACTTTAATAAAGCCGTCTTCTTTTTCTGGTACGTTTTTCATTAAATCTTCCCGATTCATTCCGGCATCTGCACGGTCAGGGCGCATCACGTTAACGGTTTCCACCACATTTGACGTAAATGGAACCCCGGTAGTATCTACTTCTTCCAAAAGTTCTACCATTTCTATTATTTTACCCAATTGATCGGTAAATTCTGCTGCTTCTGTCTCAGAAAATGAAAGTTTTGCAAGTTTGGCTACATGCTTAACTTGTTCTTCACTGATTGCCATACTACCCCTTCTTTCTTACCTTTAAATACTTAAACATCATGTTTAAAATACTTTTTCTTTTCTATAATGAAATAATTCTGCTTATTTTTCAAGTCACTAATTAAAAATATAGGAAATAATCTCTTTTTGGTCAGGTTTTTTCGCTACAAAGGCTTGTGGTCCCTCCACAGAATTAATCTGAACCTCTATATTACCATTAACTGAATCAAAAATGGACTCAACTTGTTTCCCAACATATTGAGTAAAACTTGTAATTTCGGTTTTGCTGTAATACTTTGTTTCAATATTAATTGTTAGTTTTTCTGCTTGCTCATCCACATAATAAATTTCACCAGTAACGCCTATTAAGTTTGGAAAGAAGTTTTGAACTGCAGACTGAAATGAATTGAACTTTGTACTCATACCATCTTGTGTTGCACTATTTTTACTATCTGCTGCTACTGGAAGAGCTAGATAATTTTCGTTAACGCTTTTGAAATCAGCAATTGTCGTATCGCCATTTTTACTAACAGCAGTATAGATGTAACTACCGCCATTAATATCTTCTTTTGATGCTTGCTCAAAAATACCAACTACTATCGGAATATTTTTCATACCATCCATTTTGCGTACTCTGGTTAATACTGCATTAATCGTTTTTCGAGCATTTGCCATTAACTCATCTCTGGAAATAACTGTTTGGCTATCATTTCCATAATAGACTGAATTAAAAGCAAATCCTAACGACATGCCAGCTAATGTTTTTCCATCTTCTTTTAGAAAATCTTGTTCCATTAATTGTTGGAAAATGATGGGTTGATTATTATCAGCAGGATTTAACCCTTGGTTATTTTCATCGGAATTACGCTCTAACCATTTTTCAATGGTATCATAGTCTAATTTTTGACCTTCTTGAAAAAAATATTTATCTGGCGAAAAAGTTTGATGAGATAACCGTAATAAACCCGTTTCAAAATTATCTTGGTTATAACCACTATTTAATTTAGTGGCATTTAGCTCTCTGGCTGCACTAGTTTTATAACGACCATCTTTGATTACTGCTTGATATTCTGAACGATCAATTCGTCCGGTCGTCATATTACCACCCTCGGTTTTACCTCCGTTATCTACATTACTAACGCCTTTATCTAAATTGCCGCAACCAGTAAGGAGCACCAATAATGCACTTGCTAAAAATAACGATTTAATCTTCATTAACAGAACTCCCATCTAACGCTGCTACCATCTGTTGTTCATCCCAGACAGTAATACCTAGCTCTTTTGCTTTTATAAGCTTACTTCCGGCATCTTCTCCAGCTACAACAATATCAGTTTTTTTAGAGACACTTCCGGTTACCTTTCCACCAAGATTTTCAATTTTTTCTTTTGCATCATTTCGATTGTAATGTGTCAATTTACCTGTTAAAACAATTGTTTTTCCATTGAAAGGCGAATCAATTTCTAGTTGTTTGACAATTCGGCCCTTAAATGTGAAGTTAACACCCGCAGTTTTTAACTCTTGTAAGAGCTCTTGTACTTCTTCATTTTCAAAATAAGTCACAACACTATCCGCAATCGTCTCACCTAAAGTATCTAGAGCTACAATCTTAACCTTATCTGCTTTAGCAATTGACTCTAAATCACCGAAATTTTCTGCTAATATTCGTGCGGCCTTTGCCCCTACATGACGAATCCCTAAACCAAATAACAGACGCTCCACTGAATTGTCTTTACTAGCAGCAATCGCTTTTAAAATATTATTAGCAGATTTTTCTTTAATTTTTGGTAAAGTCAATAACTGTTCTTTCGTTAAACTATATAATCCTGCAACATCAGTGAGCAAATTATTATCATACATTTGAGCGAGTACTTTTGGACCTAAACCATCAATATTCATCGCATCACGTGTAACAAAATGACGTAATCCTTCTTTAATTAAGGCTGGACATTTCGGATTAATACACCGCAAAGCCACTTCATCGTCTAAGTGAACTAATTCACTCCCACAAACTGGACAGTTTGTGGGGATAAAAACAGGTAAGCTATCTTTTTTTCGAGAGGATAAAACGACTTGCGCTACTTCTGGGATAATGTCTCCGGCTTTATAAATTGTCACCATATCATCATTGTGTAAGTCTTTTTGCTTTATAAAATCAACATTGTGCAAACTTGCCCGACTAACCGTCGTTCCAGCTACACGTACAGGTGTCATCACAGCAGTGGGTGTTACAACCCCTGTACGGCCAATCGTCCATTCAATTTTCAATAATTTTGTTTGGGCTTCTTCTGGTGGAAATTTATAAGCCGCTGCCCAACGCGGTGCTTTAACTGTAAAACCTAATTCTTCTTGTTGGTGAAAATCATTGACTTTGATTACTACCCCATCAATTTCATAAGGGAGTGTAGTGCGACGTTCTTGGAATTCTTCAATATATTCCCAAATTTCTTCTACATTTTTACATAAACGCCGCTCATGATTAACGTGAAATCCGACATTTTCTAATTGGTTTAAAGCGGTAAACTGGTTAGCGACATGTAACGGTCCAAAATCCACTACTGTATATAAAAAAGTATCTAGATTTCGCGTGGCTGTAACTTTAGGATCTAATTGTCGCAAACTTCCTGCTGCTGCGTTACGTGGATTAGCAAAAATGGCTTGTCCAGCCTCGTCTCGTTTTTCATTCAGCGTCACAAAAGATTTTTTAGGCATAAAACACTCCCCTCGAACTTCAATTGTTAAAGGTTCTTGGAGACGTAGTGGAATGGAGCGAACTGTTTTCAAATTTTCGGTAATGTTTTCACCAACCGTACCATCCCCCCGCGTAGCACCTCTTACAAAAAGCCCATCTTCATAACGCAGTGTTATAGAAAGACCATCAATTTTAAGTTCACAAACGAAAGTGACATTTTCACCTAACTCTTTTTTTACACGGTTTATAAAAGCGACAATCTCTTCTTTAGTAAAAACATCATTCAAACTGTATAAAGGTACGTCATGAACAACTTTTTCAAATCCTTGTAATACTTGTCCACCTACTCGCTGGGTAGGGGAATCCGAGGTTATAAGTTCGGGATATTTTTCTTCAATCGCAACTAAATCGTGATAAAGTTTATCATAGACATAATCTTCTACTGTCGGATTATCTTTAACATAGTACTCATAAGCATATTTGTTTAATTCTTGCCGCATTCTAGCCGCTTGATCGGCCAACTTTGCTATAGATTCTGACATAGCGTATTTCCTTTCTTCAAACTAAATTTTTTCAATCGGGGCAAAAGCTGCTAGAAGACGCTTAATTCCTTGTTCTGGAAAAGCAACATCTAACTCAATATCTTTTGAGGCACCATTTGCTTTCACAACAGTTCCGATTCCCCATTTCTTGTGACGTAATTTATCACCCACTCGCCACGCTGCTTGTTCACCGCCAGTGCCTTGTTTTGCACTCACACCTGAAATGGAAGGTTGTTGATAATTTCGTGTTGCTTGAGCCTTTCGACCAGAAAAAGGACGACTATTGGTAGGTTGTGCAACTTGACCGCTTTTTTGCAATAAATCTTCTTCAATTTCCTCTACAAAACGAGAGGGCCGATTGTATTGAGTTTTACCATAGAGTGTTCGGGTAAAGGCATTGGTTAAGTACAATTCTTCTTCAGCTCTAGTGATTCCTACGTAGGCTAAGCGTCGTTCTTCTTCAAGTTCGCTTTCTTCCATTAACGCTCGCGATAATGGAAATACACCTTCTTCTAAGCCGATTAAAAAGACAACTGGAAATTCCAATCCTTTAGCAGCATGAAGCGTCATTAAGGTAACTTGACTATTTGATTCTTCAAAACTATCCACGTCTGACAATAAAGCTAGATCATTTAAAAAGACAGATAATTTATCAGCCGCATTTTCCAAATCTTCGCTATTTTCTCGTTCATAATTTTTATCAAATTCCTGTGTTACAGTCAAAAACTCTTCCAAGTTTTCTAAACGATTTTGAGACTCCAAAGTATTTTGTCGTTTTAATTCATCTTCGTAGCCACTTTTTGCTAAGACTTCTTTTGTCAATTCAGTCACTGTTAAAAAGGAGCGCATTTTTTGAAAGTTAGCGATAAGTTCTGCAAAAGCTTCCAACTCTTTGCCAGCCTTACCGCTAATGTTAGCTAGTGCTGCATTTGTCGCCGCTTCTAAAAGCGAAAAACCATGAAGATTGCCAAATTGCCGTAATTTTTCTAGTGAAGTAGCACCAATACCTCGTTTAGGAACATTCACAATTCGTTCAAAACTTAACGAATCAGCTGGATTTGCAATGACTTGTAAATAGGCCAGAATGTCTTTAATTTCTTTGCGATCGTAGAACTTATGCCCTCCCACCATCTTATAGGGAATATTTGATTTCAATAATGTTTCTTCTACTACACGAGATTGGGCATTTGTCCGATATAAAATAGCAAAATCACCATAATCACGTTGTTGCTCACGACGTTTTTGTTGCATTTCACTTATGATAAACCGGGCTTCATCTCGCTCATTATCACCACGATAATACGTGATTTTTTCCCCTAAATCATTTTCTGTCCAAAGTTTTTTTTCCTTACGATTTTGATTATTTTGAATCACTTGGTTCGCAGCATTTAAAATATTCTGAGTCGAGCGATAATTTTGCTCTAATAAAATGACCTTAGCATCAGGATAATCTTTTTCAAAATCTAAGATATTCTGCATGTCGGCTCCACGCCAACCGTAAATACTTTGATCTGCATCTCCGACAACACATAAATTACGAAAACGCGCAGCTAACATATTCACTAATGTATATTGGGCATGGTTTGTATCTTGATATTCATCGACATGGATATAATGAAATTTGTTTTGATAATACTGTAATGATTCTGGATGCTCATTAAATAAGCGAATGGTGTTCATAATCAAATCATCAAAATCCATACATTCATTAACTCTTAGCTCTTGCTGGTACATGTCATAACAACGAGCAACTATTTCTTCAAAAAAAGCGCCCTGTTGTGCTTCATAGTCACTGGGGGTTAAAAGTGCATTTTTCGCATTTGAAATAGCTGCTAAAATAGAACGAGGATCATATTTTTTGGGATCGATGTTTAATTCTTTTAAAACACGCTTCATTAAGGTCAATTGCTCAGAGCCATCTATGATGGTAAAATTCCGTGAGTAACCAATATAATCTACCTCACGCCGTAATATACGTACACACATTGAATGGAAAGTAGAAACCCAGACATCTTCTCCACCAGCCGGGATAATCTTATTAACACGTTCTTTCATTTCTTTTGCCGCTTTATTTGTAAACGTGATCGCTAAAATATTCCAAGGATTCACTTCTTTTTCCTCAATTAAATACGCAATTCTATGCGTCAACACGCGTGTTTTACCACTTCCGGCCCCTGCCATAAGCAATAAGGGTCCTTCTGTTTTTTTTACCGCTTCTTTTTGACGAGGATTCATTCCCTCTAATAATGGATTGGGTGACACATAACAACATCCTCTCTAATTCAATCTTTTTAATTATAGCATTTTAGCTTCATTGGATAAATTGAAAAAGAAGAAATATTAGTTTTTTTATAAAACTGAATGAGCTAAAATTTAAGAACAATTTCTCGACCCTCAATATTTATTTGTTCTCCTTAAAAAAATCCGCTATGATAATAACGCAGTCTATTTTGACAAGTAGATGAATGAAATGGCGGGGTTAAAATGAAAAATTTTTTTGATACGTTAGATAAAACAAAAATAAAATATATCGGAAAGGGAATTTTAGTTGGTAGTTTGGCCGGGATAGTTGTAAGCCTGTTTCGCCTTTGCATTGAAAAAATTGGTGAATTACTACCGATTATTTATCAACAACTGAAGCTGCAACCTATTTTCCTTTTACCTTGGGGATTGTTCATGCTTTTATGTGCTTGGTTTGTGGGAAGATTGATAAAAAGCGAACCTAATATTAAAGGAAGCGGAATTCCCCAAGTTGAAGGACAATTAAAAGATGAGGTTTCTATTTCCTGGTGGTCAGTTTTGTGGAAAAAATTTATCGGGGGTATTTTAAGTGTCGGTACAGGCCTATTTCTTGGTCGTGAAGGCCCTTCGATTCAATTAGGTGCAAGTTGTGCTCAGGGTGTCGCCACAAAAATGAAAGTTGGCAAAAGCGAAGAAAAAATTTTATTATCTAGCGGTGCTGCAGCTGGTTTAGCGGCAGCATTTAATGCACCTGTTGCGGGATTATTATTTGTGGTTGAAGAAGTTCATCACAATTTTTCACCCTTGGTTTGGTTAACCTCTTTTGCCGCTGCCTTAATGTCCAATTTTGTTTCCTTAACTATTTTTGGACTCCAACCAGTGCTACATCTAGGTGATATTCCCTCTTTGCCTTTAAGACATTATTGGCTATTAATTTTACTAGGAATTGTATTGGGAATTTTAGGCCGCTTCTATCAAATTATTTTACTAGCGTTAGAAAAGTGGTATAGTTTTCTCCCTTTGCCATCTTATTTACGTGGTATTGTTCCATTTCTTTTAATCATTCCTATTGGTCTTTATTTTCCTTATTATCTTGGTGGCGGAAATCAGATTATCCTTGCTTTAGGACAACACTCACCCACGCTAATTGCTTTATTTTGTCTGCTTAGTTTACGTTTTATCTTTTCGATGATTTCTTATGGTTCAGGTCTTCCGGGGGGGATATTTTTGCCTATATTAACTTTAGGAGCAGTAATAGGCAGTCTATTTGCCAATTTTTCTGTGATTTTCTTTAATTTAGAACCAACCTTTATTAAAGATTTTATCGTAATTGCTATGGCTGGATATTTTGCGGCTATTGGTAAAGCACCACTAACTGCTATAATTTTAGTCACTGAAATGGTTGGTTCCCTCGTCCATTTAATGCCTTTAGGACTAACTGCACTCGTAGCGTATGTTGTAGTGGATATTTTAGGCGGTGATCCAATTTATGAAGCTCTTTTAGAACGTCTGGTAAAAGGCAAAAAGACACATTTAAGCGGACAACGAACAACGGTCGAAATTCCTGTTTTGGCTGGAAGCAAATTAGATGGAACTTTAGTCCGTGATTTTGATTGGCCTGACCATATGCTTTTAGCACTTTTACATCGGGGCGATCGTGAAATTCTCCCTCACGGCGATACCGTCATGAAAATGGGCGATACATTAGAGATTTTGACTGATACAACCCACGCTGGTGAGATTATTCGTAAAATTAACGAGCAAATATAAAAATAAATAAAAAAAACGTGAGATTCAAAGAGAATCTCACGTTTTTTTACTCTTGCGGAAATAAGTAAATCATCGAATACGGTGTACCCGAGAAAATGTTAGAAATCATATTACCCGCCAAAACTTGATGCCAGAATCGATTTTGATGACCATTATTCCCCCAAAAAATTCCGATATGACAGTCTGCACCATATTCTCCCCAACGTCCTTCGAGGTACAAAATGTCCCCTTTTTTAGCTCGCCCGCTTTTCAATAATGCGTTGATGGAGCCGTAAGTGTAATACTTGGAATTTTTCTTTAATGCATCCCGCCATAGCGTCGCATTAGCCGCACCGCCATACCCCAAGCGGGTAATGGGAGCTAAGTTTGCACCACTGTTACGCATCGCAGCTGCTACAAATCCCGTACAGTTCATGCCTTGTCCATATTGATTTGGACGTCCTTTTGGCTGCATAAAGACTTCTTGGTTACTAATACCACCATAACCTAGCCCTCTATAACGTGTACCAACGTAAAATCCATTTTTTTCATTAGCTGTTAGATGATTCAAAACACGGCTTCTAGAAGTTCCTAAATACGCAGCCACACCTTTTTTAATCCGTATTGCAGCACTATTAACATAGCCTATCCACTTCCCTTTAGCAGTATAAAGAGTATAATATTTCGCTCCGTTAAAATGTTGGTAATAACCACGAACTTGAACATTTTGATTAAAAACAGATGCTGTTGTTCCCCGTTTTCTAAAATTAAAGTCGTTGTACGTTGCGTAATTTCGAGAAATAACCACGCCGTCGTTTCCAAGTTTTTGATAGATTCCACCTTTACCGTTACCAGTTTTGGCACTAGCAGCATTTACATACCCCAACCATTTTCCTTTATTATCGTAAACTGTGTAATACCTTGCACCATTAAAATGTTCATAGTAACCACGAGCTTGGTATGTTCTTTTGTAGAGTGCCTTGGTTGTACGTAATTTTTTAAAGTCAAAATTACTGTACATCGCATAATTAGCACTAGTAAAGGTAATATAACGATTACTGCTTTGATAAATTCCACCTTTACCATTACCGGATTTCACAGTATCTTCTGGTACATAGCCAATCCATTTTCCTTTATTATCATAGACTGTATAATACTTTTTGCCGTTAAAGTGAAGATAAAAACCTTTAGCTTCATACGTTTTTAAATAGTATGAATTTGTTTTACTACGAAAGGCAAAATCAAAGTTATTATAAATATCACTATTTAATTTTACAAAGGTTACATATTGTCTGTTTGCTTGATAAATTCCCCCAGCAGTGGTTTCTTTTAAGACCTTCTGATCAACCATCCCAATCTTATTATTATTTTGATCGACTAATGTGATGTAACAAGTCCCATCAAAATCCATATAATATCCTGTCGCCTTCAGTGTTCTACGCAAGATACTTTGCGTAGATTTCGGTGCAGATTGAAAGTCTGAAAACAAAGCATTTTTTTGTTCTGTTGCAACAAAATACTTCTTTTGTTCTAAAGGAATCTCTGATCCTTGCGAGAAACTTGTAGCAATAACATCACCCACCAGCACATAACCGAGATTACTGCGACCATCAGAAATTAAATAATAATCTTGATTATTTAAATTGGCAGTTTCAGTAACACGGTAGGTCTTATTTAACCACTCTGCTTCGGGGGTTGTAAAAGCATTTAAATCAGCTAAATTTTGATAAATTTTTAAAGAAGAATGCTTATTTGTCAAAGTGACATATTCTGCTTTCAATAAATTATTCCGAGTTAACTTTGCCTTTTTGTGGAAATCTTCTTCTGATTGCACCACTGCACTTTGAATAGTACTTGAATCTGTTCTCTCGTCGATTAAAGTTGAGCTGCTCTCGTTTGTTTCTTCTGTTTTACTACTACTTGTGTCTATTTCGCTTGTCTCTATCTCATTTTCTGCAGAACTTTCCCCTGTAAAACTTTCTGAAGTTGAATCAATTGATTCTGCGGTTGTTAGTTTAGTTTGACTGCTAACACTGCTTTTTGTTTCCGCCAAACTTTCCGCTACCGCTTGCATCGGCACCACACCTTGCAAAATACACAATAAACCAAACCAAATCCCCAATTTTTTCATTTAAATGCACTCCTCTATCTGCTAGTTCCAAATTTTTTCTGCTACGTCTTCGTTAACATATACAGATATCTGTCCGCCATTTACTGGGAAAATACCGCGACCATTGTCATCCAAAACAACACTAGTATCATTGTTTCTCAAAACATCTACAAACGTTTTTCCAGCATGAATAGCACTAATTGTCATTTCTTTTTGATTAGCCTCAGAATCAGTTAAGATGACAGCAAAACCAGACAACTCTTTATCAAAATCTCCCGTATGAACCCAACCAATGCAGTTTGGATCATCAAAATAATCTATTTCATTACCATATGCCAAGTGTTGTCGGATTTTGAGAAGAAACTCAAGTTGCTCACCTACTGGTCCCACTTCTTGTGCTGGAATTCCGTATAAATCCCCCCAAAAAACAGTTGGTGTCCCAATTTTGCGCAATAAAATCAAGGCATAAGCATGAACTTTAAACCAACCATCAACCCAAGACTCCAAACTTTGGCCTATTTGCGTGTCGTGATTATCGACAAAAGTTACGGCATAGTCTGGTCTTGATTCAACTAAAGTCCCGGTAAAAATTTCACGTAAATCAAAGTTACCATTTCCCCGACTAGCTTGATAAAAATTAAAATGTAATGGCACATCAAATAAATAAATGAGATTCCCAGAAGAATCAATATAGTTTTCTAACTTATCTAGTTCATCTGACCAGTATTCTCCCACAACAAAAAGTGGCGATCCTTTTTCTTCTCGTCGTTTTAATAGCCAATCTACAAAAAAATCAAATTGAATATGTTTTACTGCATCCAAACGGAAGCCATCCACATTGGTTTGATCTAAAAACCATTTTCCCCACTGATCTAATTGCTCAATCGTCTCTTCAAACGTCATATCTAGATTACAACCCATCAAATAGTCAAAATTGCCATTTTCAGAATCTACATCTGAAACCCATCCTTTATCGGCGAGATTAAAAATCGCATGATCCTTATTGTGCACATCATAATCAACTCCAGAAAAATTACGCCATGTCCAAATATAATCATTATACTTTCCATTACGTCCTGGAAAGGTAAAACGCGTCCATGCCTCAATTTCTTCTTCATCACTAATTTGTTGATTGCGATCATCCCAACTATATTTAACAGCCGCAACCTTTTCTGTTTCATCCGCACCCATAAAGTGATTAAAAACAATATCTGCATACACTTCAATTTGATTTTCTTGTAATTTTTTTATCACAGATAGATACTCTTCTTTCGTACCGTATTTCGTGGGGACGGAACCTTTTTGATCAAATTCTCCTAAATCATATAAGTCATACGTGCCGTAACCAACATCATCTACTCCTGCGGAACCTTTGGCTGCTGGAGGTAGCCACAAGGCGTTTATTCCTAGCTTTTTAAAATAATCAATTTCTGCTTCTAAAGACTTCCAATGACTGCTATTTGCTTCTAGCTCCCACTGAAATGCTTGCAAGATAGTTTTATTCATTTTACCAACACCCTTCTACTTATGATTAAGCCAAAAAAGTTTACTTTTATCAATTGTTAACCCTTACACAGCAACAGTTTCATCATCATCACCGACTTTGTTGCTTCGTTTTGAATGTTTTTGACCGTTTATTGTTGAATTTGAAAGAAAAACATGCTACTATATGGTCGAAGGAGGAATTGTAAATGCTTACAGAAGAGAGACAACAAAAGATTTTGCAACTCCTAGCTCAAAATAATATCGTCAAATTGCACGAATTAACGAATCTGCTAGATGCCTCTGAGTCAACGATTCGTCGAGACTTACAAGAATTAGAAAATAGAAAATTGCTAATTCGAATTCACGGCGGAGCAAAACGAGTAGGGCAACACATCAGTTTTGAAGCAGACATGCAGACCAAAACAAAAGAAAACGTTTCTGCCAAACAAACGATTGCTAAATTGGCAGTAAAACAAATTGAAAAAGATGACGTTATCTATTTGGATGCTGGTAGCAGCACTTTAGAACTTATCCCTCTGCTGCCAACTGGAACGCCGTTGAAAGTCGTAACGAATTCTGTTAAACATGCAGCACAATTGATTGATTTAAATATTGATACCATTATCTTGGGAGGTGCTATTAAACTCTCGACCAATGCCACATTAGGAAACACTAGCTTAAAACAATTAGTTGAGTTTAATTTTAATAAGGCCTTTTTAGGCATGAATGGCATTGATTTAACTGCAGGTTTTACTACTCCTGATCCAGAAGAAGCTATTTTAAAGAAAATAGCTTTGCAACAAGCAGAAGAAGGATTTATTTTGGCAGACCATAGTAAATTCAACCAAATTAGTTTTGCAAAAGTTGCACCACTCGATGCAGCTACAATTCTGACGGATTACTGTCCTGAAGAACACGTAGAATTGTATCGTGAAGTCAAAATATTGGAGGCAAAAAAATGATTTACACCGTAACGCTAAATCCCTCTATCGATTACATCGTCCATGTGGATGACTTAAAAATTGGTGAAGTAAACCGAATGAAAAAAGATTTGAAATTACCTGGTGGCAAAGGAATCAATGTTTCTCGAATATTAAAGCGGAACAAAATTGAAAATATCGCCTTAGGGTTTTTAGGTGGTTTTACCGGCACGTTTATTTCCGACTGGTTAAATCATGAAAGAATTCAACAAAACTTCACCCAAATTACTTCAGATACTCGAATTAACATTAAGTTAAAAGCAAAAGCTGAAACTGAAATCAATGGATTAGGTCCTGACATTTCAACAAAAGATATTGGTGATTTAAAAGAAAAATTAAGCAATATTTCTAACGATGACATTGTTGTTTTATCCGGCAGTGCTCCTGCAAGTTTACCAAATGGTTTTTATCAAGAACTTGTTCAATTAGTAAAAGAAAATAAAGCAAATTTTGTCATTGACACAACTGGTCAAGATTTAATGGATGCTCTGGTTCATCAACCCGTATTAGTAAAACCAAATAACCATGAATTAGCCGAAGCTTATCATACTACTTTTAATACTGTTACAGACATCATTCCTTTTGGGAAAAAGCTACTGAAAGCTGGAGCCCAAAACGCCATCATTTCAATGGCTGGCGATGGCGCGCTACTCTTCACCAAAGATGGCGTTTATCAATCTAACGTTTTAAAACGTCCGCTAAAGAATTCAGTTGGTGCTGGTGATTCTATGATTGCGGGTTTCATTGGCGCCTATAGCAAAAATAAAGACGCAGTAAACGCGTTTAAATGGGGTGTTGCTTGCGGAAGTGCTACAGCATTTTCTGATGATTTGGCTCAAGCGGACTTCATTCAAGAACTATTAGCCGAAGTCGTAATTGAAAAAATTGCCGATTAATTTCTGGTAAAAATAAGCTGCTGTTTTAATACAAAGGAGGAAAAAAATGAATATCAATGATTTATTGATCAAAGATGCCATGATTATGGATCTTAAGGCCACTGACAAAAAAGGTGCAATTGATGAAATGGTCCAAAAAATGTATGATGTGGGTCGAATTTCTGACATCACGATATACAAAGACGGTATTTTAGCCAGAGAAGCACAAACTTCAACTGGTTTAGGCGATGGCATTGCAATGCCCCATGCAAAAAATAAAGCTGTTAAAGAGGCAACTGTATTATTTGCTAAAAGTAATGCAGGTGTTGATTACGAAGCACTTGATGGACAACCAACTTACCTATTTTTCATGATTGCTGCCCCAGAAGGCGCAAATGATACGCATTTACAAGCCCTAGCTGCCCTTTCTCGCTTACTAATTGATGCCGATTTCGTCGCCCAATTAAAATCAGCGAAAACACCTGATGAGATACAACAGCTATTTGCCAATGCAGAAGCAAAAAAAGAAGAAGAAGAAAAAGCAGAAAAAAAAGTTGCTGAAGAAGAGGAATTGAAAAGTTTTAATCGCAAATATATTGTGGCTGTTACAGCTTGTCCTACGGGTATCGCGCACACTTACATGGCTGAAGATGCCTTGAAAAAACAAGCTAAAGAGATGGGCGTCGACATAAAAGTAGAGACAAACGGTTCAGAAGGTATTAAAAATCGTTTAACAGCTGAAGACATTGCACGTGCAGATGGTGTCATTGTTGCAGCAGACAAAAAAGTTGAGATGGATCGTTTTGATGGTAAACATCTCGTAAATCGTCCTGTTAGTGATGGTATTCGTAAACCTGAAACTTTAATTAACGAAGCTTTGAGTGGTTCAGCTCCGGTCTTTAAAGGAGATGGTTCTGCTTCTAATAGTTCAGATGAAAGTGCCGATGGAACTGTTGGCCAACGAATCTACAAAGACTTAATGAATGGTGTCTCTCATATGTTGCCATTTGTTATTGGTGGTGGTATTGCCATTGCCCTATCCTTTATGATTGACCAATTTATGGGCGTTCCTCAAGATAGCTTAGCGCAACTTGGTAACTACAATATCCAGGCTTCTTGGTTTAACCAAATTGGTAGTGCCGCCTTTGGCTTTATGTTACCAGTCTTAGCCGGTTTTATTGCTTCAAGTATTGCTGATCGACCTGGTTTAATCGTTGGTTTTGCTGCAGGTGCTTTAGCCAATGCAGGTGGCGCTGGCTTTTTAGGCGCTCTAATTGGTGGTTTTCTTGGCGGTTACGTTATCTTATTCTTACGAAAACTGTTTAAAGGTCTCCCAAAATCACTTGACGGAATTAAGACTATCTTGTTTTATCCCGTATTTGGTCTTCTGATTACAGGTTTTCTAATGCTTATCATCAATGTACCAATGAAAGTGATCAATGATGCCTTAAATAGTTTCTTAACAGGTTTGAGCGGTTCTAACGCAGCTTTACTTGGAGCTTTACTAGCTGGGATGATGGCAGCTGACTTAGGTGGTCCAATTAATAAAGCAGCATATGTTTTTGGTACAGCAACGTTAGCTAATACAGTTGCTTCTGGTGGTAGTGTGGTAATGGCTTCTGTTATGGCTGGTGGGATGGTACCGCCATTGGCAATTTTTGTTGCAACACGTTTGTTTAAAAATAAATTTACTAAAGATCAACAAGATGCTGGTTTAACAAACATCGTAATGGGTCTATCTTTTGTTACAGAAGGATCAATCCCCTTTGCTGCTGCAGACCCACTCCGAGCAATTCCTAGTTTCATCATTGGTTCAGCAATTACCGGGGCTTTAGTGGGAGCAAAAGATATTTTGTTACTTGCACCTCATGGTGGTATTTTCGTAGTATTCTTGGTAAGTAATCCGATTTTATATCTTGTCTTTATTGCGATTGGCGCGATAATTTCAGGGATTGTTTTCGGCTTATTAAAAAAAGACGTTAATTAAAAAAGAAAAAAACCAACGATGTATGTAACACATCGTTGGTTTTTTTATGAAAACAATATTCTTTTACTATATCACTCTTCTCTACTCCTGATTTTTCTAATTTCCAACTTTACTTCTAATTGCCAATATTTGTATATACATAGACAGCTCCCAAATAAAATAATCACCAGAGCCAAAGGAATCTTCATAAAAAAATCCGGAAGCATCAACAATAATATTGTCAGTATACCTGTTGGTACCATATATTTTTTAAACAACAAATCTTCCATTTTTTAACCCCCTACATGACTAATTTCATTCGTATTTTTCATTGCCGAAAATCCTACAAAATTAACTCGCAAATGATTTTCGCCTTTTTTAATATCAAAATAAACCCGTTGTTTGCGCTTTTTCAATCGCGTAAAATGAACATCCTTCATTTCTTCTTTTAAAACTTTATAGGGTACTTTAGCTAGAAAATCATCTGGTAGATAAATAGTTAGAATAGCTAGATATTCGTGGTATCGCTCGTCTGTTACATTAATCTCTAGGTAATTTCGCAAATAGAATTCATATGCACAAAAACCTTCATCAAGAGAATATTGCGGATTTAAAACGAGATAATTCATCATTTTCATTCCTTGTTCATCAATCCAAGGAAAATAAGCTTGAGCATTTAATACGCCTTTGACACGTTTTTCTTGATAATTTCCATGAACAATATCGAATACTCGCGTTACAAAATGTGTCGCATTCTTTTTAGGCGTTGGTTGCAACCGATCATTTTGGTATTGTACTGTTTGAATAATGTTATCTGTGTATGCATATTCAATTAATGGTTCACGTAATATACCAACTCCATTATCCCAAGCTAATTGATCAATCCCCATCTGATCTCTAAATAGGCGCTGGTAACCCAAATTCAATTCCTCTTGCCAACGGTAGGGATCTTTATATAGCTCAACAAACCAAACATCTTCTGCCGTTTTGGTTACCTGTTCAACTTGCTGCACTTCTTCTAAGACAGCTAAGGGTATGATTTTATGGTAACGAGAAGTGAAGTAAATCCGCCAACAAGATGTCAGACAAAAGCCACGGTAAAAAATGTCGTAACCAGCAAATTGATTACAATCCACTACGGTTTCATTTTCTTTATTGCGAATTTTAGGTAATTTTTCAATTTCTGACAGGGGTTGAAAAACTTGCCGCATTTCAATTTCATCTGTATTATGGTATAAATACTCATCATAACTACGAATATAGCCGAATAAACCCCGCTTACTCATTTTAACTTCAATATAATTTAAGATCATTTGTTGATTAGTTAGGAAAATATCTTGTGAAATGAGATGTTTTTCCAACAGGTTTCCATCTACTAAATGAAAATAGGATTCATTGGGTCCGTTTTTTACAATAAACTCTAAATCTTCCTGTTCAGTTAAGTGATTCAAAAGATGATGGACTTTCTTTAAAGAAAAAGATTGTATTTTTTCGTGATTCACGATCATTTGCTCCGGTTGATATAGCAAACGAATAAAAACTAGCCAATCTTGTAAATGACGCTTAATCATCTGCTTATTTAAATTAATGTATTGAACTGTAATAAACATCTTATATGTTAGCTTCACTATCTCACCACCTTCTAATCTTTCTATAATTTCATTATAACCAATAACAGCTTTAAAAAAAAGCAAAAAGGAATCGCTTTTTCTTAAAAAAGCTATCAAAACATGTTAAACTCTAACTGGAGGTGGGATTTAGATGGGTTTGAAATTTGAACGCGATGATTCTTTAGATAAAATGTTTGATGATTTAGTTATCTTACCAGATAAGAAAGAAGAAGTTGATATTTCCCGTTTTTTAAAACCAGAAGCAAAAAAAGAACAAAACAAAAAAAGCAAAAAAACAGAGTCGAATCAAAAATGATTCGGCTCTATTTGATTGCTTGCTCAATTGCCTGCCAAGCTTCTTCTTTTCCTTCTTTGGTCACAGAAGAAAAAATGATGAAAGTATCAGATTTATCAAAATCCAAGGCTTTTTTGATGACGGATTCATGTTTATTCCACTTACCACGAGGAATTTTATCTGCTTTTGTTGCAACTACGATTACTGGTAAATCATAATACTTCAAGAATTGATACATTTGAATATCTTCTTGACTTGGTGCATGGCGTAAATCTACTAAAGATACTACCGCTCTTAATTGTTCCCGCTGGGTCAAATAAGTTTCAATCATCTGTCCCCATTTAGCCCGCTCGCTCTTAGACACTTTAGCGTAACCATAACCTGGAACGTCAACAAAGTGTAATGTGTCCTCAATTAAGTAAAAATTAAGGGTTTGCGTTTTACCGGGTTTAGAAGAAGTTCGGGCAAGATTTTTCCGTTGGATTAATGTATTAATAAAAGATGATTTCCCCACATTTGACCGACCTGCTAAAGCAATTTCGGGTAAATCTGTTTCAGGATATTGTTTTGGAGAAACAGCACTAATCACAATTTCTGCGTTATGAACTTTCATCTACTTCACTCCTTTAAATCAAGCTAAAAGCTGGGCACCAGTCCCAGCTTTTTCGTAATTTATCCCGCTTTTTTCTCAGCATAAATAACTTTTGGTGCACCAATGCCAGTGACAGCATCTTCAGTAACGATAACTTCTTTAATGTCCTCATCACTTGGTACGTCAAACATAACATCCATCATAATATCTTCGATGATTGAACGCAAACCACGCGCACCAGTATTACGCTCAATTGCCTTTGCTGCGATCGCTTTTAGTGCTGCTGGCTCAAAAGTTAATTCAGTCTCATCTAAAGCCATTAACTTTTTATATTGTTTAACTAAGGCATTTTTCGGTTCTGTTAAAATACGAACCAAATCATCATTGGTCAATTTATCTAGCGCGGCCATAACAGGCAAACGACCAATAAATTCTGGAATCAAGCCAAATTTTAATAAATCTTCAGGAATAATATGTTGCATGACACTCTCATCTTCGGCAATCTTTTTATTATTGGTACCAAAACCAATAATCTTCTCACCCATCCGATTTTTAACAATTGTTTCAATTCCATCAAAAGCTCCACCAACGATAAATAAAATGTTGGTTGTATCAATTTGAATCATTTCCTGATGCGGATGTTTTCTTCCACCTTGTGGAGGTACACTTGCTTCAGTACCTTCCAAAATTTTAAGCAAGGCCTGTTGTACACCTTCACCAGATACATCACGTGTAATCGAAACATTCTCACTTTTACGGGCAATTTTATCAATTTCATCAATATAAATTATCCCTTTTTGTGCTCTTTCAACATTAAAGTCAGCTGCTTGTAAAAGTTTTAATAAAATATTTTCGACATCTTCACCAACATAACCAGCCTCTGTCAAACTAGTAGCATCTGCAATTGCAAACGGAACATTCAGTGAACGAGCTAATGTTTGGGCTAGAAAAGTTTTACCAGATCCAGTTGGCCCAATTAAGCAGATATTACTTTTTTGTAATTCAACGTCATCTTCGCTACTTTCTGCATTTACCCGTTTGTAATGATTGTAAACCGCAACCGCCAAGGCTCTTTTTGCCCGGTCTTGTCCGATTACATAGTCATTTAAAATTGCTAGAATTTCTTTTGGTTTAGGTACATCGATGAATTCCCGCACTTCTTCATCCAGGAACTCCTCGTCAATGATCTCTTTGCATAAGTCGATACACTCGTTACAAATGTAGACCCCGGGACCGGCGACGATCTTACGAACTTCCTCTTGCGATTTACCGCAAAATGAACAACGTACAGTTTCATTTCCGTTAGTGTTGTCGTACATGGTCTCACCCCTTGAAAAATTTCCGCCCTCTTAACGAGTGATGGATAACTGATTTAAACAGTCTTAGACTATGATAGCATACTATTTGCGAAAGAAAAAGTAGTTGCTTTCATTGTAATTAAGGACAAACATTTTTTATATAATAATTTTAATATCTTTCACATCTGCAAATTAAAAAAGCTACCAGCTTGTGCTGGTAGCTTCAATCTTAGAAATTATTTTTCTACAGCTGTTCCTGTTACAAGTTCAACTGCTTTTTTCATTGTGATATCATGTTTTAGCATATCTTCTGTTAAAACACGTTTGATTTGATCAACTGGCATATTGTAAGCTTCAGATAATTCAGCGATTTCTTTTTCAACATCTTCTTCTGTTGCTTCCAAGTTTTCTGCTGCAGCAATAGCTTCAATCACCAAGTTTGTTTTAACGCGGTTTTCAGCTTCGCCTTCAAATTGTTTGTGTAAGTCTGCTTCAGTTGAACCAGTCAATTGGTAGTACATTTCAGGTGAAATACCTTGGCGTTGCATATTGTTTAAAAATTCATCCATTGAACGGTGTACTTCATCATGCACCATTACATGTGGTAAATCAAGAATTTCAGCATTTTCAACAGCCGTGCGGATCGCTAATTCATCCTTAGCATCTTCAGCAGCTTTTTCTTTTGCTTCGGTTAATTCTTTCATGTATTTTTCTTTTAATTCCGCTAAAGTTTCAACGTTTTCATCAACATCTTTAGCAAATTCATCGTCTAATTCTGGCAATTCTTTTGTTTTAACTTCATGAACAACAACTTTGAAAATAGCTTCTTTACCTGCTAAATCCTCAGCTTGATAGTCTTCAGGGAAAGTCACGTTCACTTCCACATCATCGCCTGCTTTATGACCAACTAATTGTTCTTCAAAGCCAGGAATAAATGAACCAGAACCTAATTCTAATGAGTAGTTGTCGCCTTTGCCGCCTTCAAACGCAACGCCATCAACAAAACCTTCAAAATCAATTACAACTGTGTCGCCATTTGCAGCTGCTTCGTCTTCTTTAATCACTAATTCAGCTTGTTGTTCTTGTTCTTGTTTTAATTTTGCATCAACGTCTGCTTCTGTAACACTACGATCTTGTTTTTCAACAGTTAAGTCTTTGTAATCGCCTAATTTCACTTCAGGTTTAACAGTAACTTCAGCTTTGATTACCCAATCTTGACCTTTTTCCATGCTATCAATGTCAATTTTTGGTTGAGAAACTGGATCGATTCCTGCTTCTTTAACTGCAGCTTCATAATTTTCTGGCAAAACAGCGTTCAATGCGTCTTCATATAACGCTTCTTCGCCATACATACGGTTAAATACTTGGCGTGAAACTTTCCCTTTACGGAAGCCAGGTACGTTTAAATTACCTTTTACTTTGTTGAATGCTTGTGTCAAGCCTTTTTGGATTTCAGCTTGATCGATTGAAAATGTTAATACACCATCATTGGTGCCAGTTTTTTCCCATTTTGCAGTCATGTGTTTCCCTCCGAATAAACTAATTTTACTATGAAATACTTTCATGCATACTTTTAAATATTACACTAAGCCTTGGGAATTGTAAACATTTTAAGGTTACTGAAAGTAAAAAAACTTTAGAAATTCTTCTGATAAATTTGCCGGATTTGTGCCTTTTGTTCAGTAATATCTGCAAAGTTCTGTAAGATTATTTTTGCTCTTTTGCTTCCCATCATGGCCTGGTATTCTAAAATATAACTTTCTCCCCACTTTTTGGTATCAGATACAAAAGGGACAAAAGGATAAGTTATAGCTAATTGTGCGTTTAACTCATTTAAACAAAACTCTGCCATTTGGCTGTCCTGTGCAGCAACTTCTGTTTCAAAGTATTTTTTCAATTCTTGATAACTCGCAACTTTTTCAGGCAGTGTTATTTCCATTAAATTAACAGCAGTAGCTTTTCCGTCCCAACTTGAACATGTAATTGTTTTATCACACTTTAACAAAACAAGTTCCTCTATCAAACGTGGACGTAAAAAATCATTTTTACTTTTTGGTAAAAAGTCTTGCATCATTGCGATAAATTGTCGATATGTCACCTGTCGCTGAAATGCTTCCCAATCAGCTGTTATGACGGGCGCGCCCTTTTCATCCCAACTATTTAGCCATTGTCGTTTTTGTTGTATATTTTCTGGATCTAGTAAATCAACGGCTGCTTCTAACTGATTCACTTGCTGAATGAATGTTTTTGTTTGTTCGTTTGTCAAAAAAACACTTTGTAAAATCAATTTTCTAGCTTTTAAGAAATGTTGATTCAACAATAAAATTCGCACGTATTTTGTTAGCGTTAAAGTTGTTTGCTGATACTCAATAATAAAATCCTGCGCTATTTGTAATGCACTTTCAAAGTCTTCGCACTTTAGTAACGCTTCAGTGTACAATTGATTAATTTCAAATGACATGTCCATCTCATATGCCTTTTGCAAATATCTAATACTAACTAAATATTCTTTTTCTTCTATCGCTTTTTTTGCTAATCGAATATGTCGTTTTAATTCGTCGGGGAAATCAATTTTTTCGCCCATCTACTACACCTGCTTTTTTTGAAATTAAGCCCGCATTTCTTTATTAAAAGCTTTTAAAACATTAATTGTGATTACTGAAGTATCTGAAAAATAATCCCCTACATGCTGCTTGTGATCGGTAAAAGCAGCTACAACGTACCCTAAAATAAAAGGAAATCCTTTTAAAATAAAACGACAGACCGTTTCTCTGATAATAACAGTACCCCAAGAAAGCTCAGTTTCTGTTAAAGAAACTACTCGAATACCAAAAATCATTTTCCCGATGGTTTGCCCATGATTCAATTTGGTTAATAAAGTGAAATAGGCTAAATAAATGGCCAACGCCAAAAGACTAGAAAAACTTAAAAAACTATTTGATATTTTTACAGCAGCCACGCGATAAGCTAAACCAACTGTACCATTTGTAATTGCACTAACACATATTAAATCAATGCAATAGGCAAACAAACGAATCCAAAAACCAGCATAGAAATAGTTTGGAAAAAACTTTTTATTTTCAGTCTTTTCATGTAATAAAGGACGCCAAGTTTTCTGTTGCTTTTTAACTTCCTCTTTTGTAAAGCGTTCTTTACCTTCCGTTGTTTTAAATACTTTTGGCCCTTGTATTTTATCATTCATAAATTATTCACCTCCATAATAATAAAGAGGCTTTGGTGCTTGAGCATTTCCTAGTGATTCAAACAAATGCAACACTGTACTACTCTCGCTTGGCGCAAGTCCTTGCAATTTTGCTGCTTTACTACCTAACCAAGATGAATAAAAACCTGTATCGCCAACTGCATACTCGATTACTTGGGCGTTAATTAATTTTTGCTCTTTTTTTAAAGCTTTTAAAGCATCTTCTGGAAAACCAATTTCGTCAACTAAACCAATTGCTTTTGCTTGTGCACCATCGTAAATCCTACCGTCAGCAACTTTCCGAACCGCTTCTTCTGACATGCCACGTCCTTTGGCAACTACTTTGACAAAACGGTTATAAGCATTATTAACGTATGTTTGCAATACTTCTTTATCTTTTTCTGTTGGCTTCCGAGTGGTAGATCCCATGTCTTTTAAAGCACCACTTTTATAAGTTTCATCAGTAATCCCTAGTTTCTCCATCAATCCGCTATAATTTACTCCCGACATGATTACACCGATTGAACCGGTGACTGTTTCATCAGTAGCAAAAATTTTATTTGCAGCAGCCGAAATGTAATAGCCACCGCTTGCTGCCATATTTTTCATACTTACATAGACAGGGATATTTAATTTTTTAATTTTAGCAAATTCTTTGGCAATCTCAGCACTTTCATAAACTCCACCACCAGGTGAATTTACTTCTAATAAAATTCCTTTAATTGTTTTATCTGTTTGAATCTCTTTTAACTGCTCTAAAAAATCTTGGTGACTATACGTTGCCGTTGAGAAAATACCACCAGTACCGGTATCTGCAATTGTTCCATCAACCGTCAATTTGACGATTTGTTTTGACGCATCTCCTTCTTCTATTACCTTTTTTTCTAATTGGTTAGAGCCATATAATAACGCATTTATTCCAGCTAATGTTTTTTGAGTATCTTCTTCATTATGCGTGGCAACGCGAGAAGATATGGCTGAAAAAATAAACAATCCTACGGCAATAACAACTGCAATCCATCTTCTTTTATTCATTTTCTACTCCTTTTAACGCAATATTTAATACAAATTTTCAATGACAATAACTGTTTCTTCTTCCCCCGTAGCCTTTACTTTCTCTGCTTTTTCAGTTAAAGCAAAACCACCAAAATATTCTTTACTGACCGGATCTTGCACCTCAAAATAACGCGCTTTTTTTATTTCAATGCTTTCTGGGGAAATTTCTTGCAGGCTATCCCAGCCTGTATCTAAAAAAATCTTAGTTTCTTCCGTGATGCCAGCTGTGGTCTCTAACTTTGCAATAGCAGCTTTCAATTGCTTAAATGACATACAACGTACTGTATTTTCCATTTGGTCCTCCTTTTATTTCAGCTCGGTAAACTGTTAATCTAATTTCTCAGCTGAATTATGACGAGAAAAAAGTTTTTCTTTTTCATTGTAGCGAAAAGCTTACAAAAAAAACAGCGCTTAAATAAAAATTTGCAAAATCAGAAAAAAAAAAACGAGACACATATTTGAATATACAAAATTGGTTTACCGCCAAAAAAGACTATACCAATTATAAATAAGAAAATTATCATTGACAAAAACCACGATAAATAATATCATTTTGGATGTCTTGGTAATTAGACCAATAAAAAATAAATCTATACCAATTAATGTTTATCTTTTACCTGAATGTGACATCAAACGAATAAACAGATAAAAAGAAAACAAGTCTAAAATAAGAAAGAGGTTTTATACATGTGTGGAATCGTCGGTGTCGTTGGAAAAAACGACGCAACAAAAATTATCTTAAACGGCTTAAAACGTTTAGAATATAGAGGATATGATTCAGCTGGTATCTATGTTGCCGGGAGTAGCAATCATCTAGTAAAATCTATCGGTCCAATCAAAAATTTAGAAGAAAAGTTAACCCCTAGTATTAATGGCACTATGGGAATTGGACATACACGTTGGGCAACGCATGGCAAACCAACAGAATCAAATGCTCACCCACACACTAGTGAAAACGGTGAATTAATTTTGGTTCATAATGGTGTCATTGAAAACTACGATGCTTTACGCCAAAGCTATTTATCAGAAGATATATTCTATGGGCAAACTGACACTGAAATTGCAGTTCACCTAGTTGCGCTTTTTAAAAAACAAGGATTACAAACAAAAGCAGCCTTTAAAAAGGCACTAAGCTTAATAGAAGGTTCTTATGCCTTTGCTCTTGTAGATACAAACGACAGCGAAACAATTTATGTTGCAAAAAATAAAAGTCCTCTTTTGATTGGTTTAGGAGAGAACTTCAATGTATTATGTAGTGATGCTTTAGCAATGCTAGACCAAACGAGCCACTTCGTTGAATTAATGGACGGTGAAATGGTGACTTTAACTGCAACAGATGCTATCATTGAAAATCCTGCTGGTGAAGTTATCAAACGAGACTATTACGTTGCAGAACTTGATGCTAGCGATATTGAAAAAGGCACCTACCCTTATTACATGCTAAAAGAAATTGATGAACAGCCAGTTGTAATGCGTAAAATCGTACAAAAATATCAAACGATTGACGGTGAAATTGCCATTGACCAAGATTTATTAACAACCTTAAAAAGCAGTGATCGCGTTTATATTGTCGCTTGCGGGACAAGTAGTCATGCTGGGTGGGCATCTAAGAAATTTTTTGAAACTCTAACACACTTGCCAGTAGAAATTCATTTATCAAGTGAATTTGGCTACAATATGCCACTTTTATCCAAAAAACCATTTTTCATTTATTTAAGCCAGAGTGGTGAAACCGCCGACAGTCGTCAAGTTTTAGTCAAAACAAACGAATTAGGCCACCCTTCTTTAACTATTACAAATGTAGCTGGTTCTACCTTATCCCGCGAAGCAACTTATACTTTGCTATTACATGCTGGTCCAGAAATTGCCGTTGCTTCTACCAAAGCGTATACAGCACAAATCGCAGTCATGGCTGTCTTAGCAAAAGCTTTAGGTACGGAAAAAGGAATTGCAAATGCAGTTGAATTTGATCTATTTCACGAGCTTGGTTTAATTGCAACCGCAATGGAAACCATGATTAATGAAAAAGAACACTTGGAAGAATTAACGGCGAACTATTTAAGTGCTACTCGCAACGCTTTTTACATCGGCCGAGGTAATGATTACTATGTCTCCATGGAAGCCGCATTAAAATTAAAAGAAATCTCTTATATTCAAGCTGAAGGTTTCGCTGCCGGTGAATTGAAACACGGAACGATTGCACTGATTGAAGAAGGGACCCCAGTGATTGGAATCATTACAGATGCTGTTACCGGACAACATACAAGAGGGAATTTACAAGAAGTCAAAAGCCGCGGAGCCAATACACTTGTTATTTCAAGTGAAGGATTGGCTAAACCAGATGATCAAATTTTATTACCAACTGTTCATCCCTTATTAACAAGTTTACTAGCAGTAGTGCCAACCCAGTTAATAGCTTATTTTGCTACTTTACAAAGAGGATACGATGTTGATAAACCGCGAAACCTCGCTAAATCTGTCACCGTCGAATAAAATCAAACTATCGATTGAAGAGTCTGTAACAAATTTGTTACAGACTCTTTTTAACATTACGGTTTTCTTACGAGTTTTTGTCCTTGTTTCTAAGTAGTTGGCGAGTCTTCGTTTTATCTGGTTAAAATTTTAAAATTCGCTTTTTTTCCATTTTCAAGTTATCTTTAAACTAATCTGGAGGTGTTCTATGAAATTTTTATTACAAGATGTTCGAATGGAAACCAGCTTTTTGACAGAAAACAATTTTACTTATGGCACTGCTACTAAAAACGTTACGATCGCTGTTGAAAATGGGATTATTACAGACATTTTTGAAAAAAATCACGCAATCAATAGCTCGGGTTATACTATTGTCAATGGCCAAAATGCTCTAATTTTACCTCAATTGCGGGAAATGCATATCCATTTTGATAAAAGCAAATTAGGGCTACCTTGGTCACCCATCGAACCAGCAAAAAATCGTGTAGAACGTTTTACAAAAGAATTTTCGTATTTAGAAAAAGCGCCGTTAGATTTTTCCAACCGAATGAAAAATTTAATTAACTTGGAACTCGACTCTGGTGTTACTCATTTTCGTTCCCATATTGATATTCATCCTCTCGTTGGGCAACGATATTTAGAAGCTGCACAAGAAGTTTTAATAAATTACCAGGACAAACTTGACTATGAACTGGTTGCATTTCCGCAACATGGACTTATTCTTTCAAACGCTTATGGCGAAATGAAAAATGCCTTACAAAACGGCGCTAACCTCGTTGGGGGAGTCGATCCGATTAGTATTGATAACAATCTAGAGCAGTCATTAAATCAAACTTTTAATTTAGCAACAGAATTTGATGTTCCGATTGACTATCACCTTCACGAACGAGGTGACGCTGCTAGAAAAGCTTTTAATAAAATTGTAACTCTAACCGAGGAAACAAAATGGCAAGACAAGGTAACTATTAGCCACGCTTATGGTTTGCGTGATTTAGATTCTATGGAGCGTGCTGAATTACTTTCGCGTCTGGCAGATAATCAAATCACGATTATCTCTAGCATTCCACTTAACTTTGTTATCCCACCATTGACTGAATTAAAAAAAGCCGGTGTTAAAACACTTATCGGCTGTGATAACATTTATGATTGTTGGTCACCATTTGGTAATGGTGATGTAATTGATAAGCTGAATCGCTATGCAGAAATTTTTGACTTAACTTCACAAAAAGATCTAACTGAAAGTCTAGAATTAGTGACAGGTAAAAAAATAATCACGCCCAGTGGTTGGTTAAAAATTGGCATGCCTGCCAGCTTCACTTTGGTTAACGCCAGTTCTACTGCCGAATTTGTAGCACGTAAAGTGCCGGTTGCTGCTAGCTATTTTAAGGGAAATAAAGTGAAATGATACTTGTTGTATCCAAAATTACTCCGCCTTTATAAAACGGCACTTCTTTGATTCATAATAACCAGAGGAATTGAAATACAACATATTTTTTTGATAGTAACAGATATTAAAATTTAAAAAAAGATGAACGTCAAAATCACGGTACGCAACTTGACGTTCATCCTTATTTATTATGCACCAATTTCAGCTTGAACAACAGCTGCAATCTTATCAACATAGTAATTAACTAATTCATCAGTTGGTGCTTCGGCCATCACTCGCAATAATGGTTCTGTACCTGAAGGTCGGACTAAAATGCGTCCTTCACCATTCATTTCTTTTTCAGCTTCTTCAATAACTGCTTTAATCGCCGGAACTTCCATTGCTCCATTTTTGTTTGTAACGCGAATATTAACTAATTTTTGTGGATAAATCGTTACCTCCGCTGCTAATTCAGATAATTTTTTACCTGTTTCTTTGACAATACTTAATAATTGGATTCCAGAAAGCATACCATCACCTGTTGTATTGAAGTCCAAGAAAACCATATGGCCAGATTGCTCGCCACCAAAGTTATAATCATTTTTACGCATTTCTTCAACAACGTAGCGGTCCCCAACTTGTGTAATGACATCTTTTAGTCCAATTGCCTCTACTGCTTTATGAAAACCTAGATTACTCATTACCGTTGTCACAATTGTATCTTGTTTCAACCGTTTTTTAGCTGCTAAATATTTCGCACAAATGTACATAATTTTATCGCCATCAACAATATTTCCTAACTCGTCTACCGCGATGACACGATCGCCATCTCCATCAAAGGCAAGGCCAACGTCCGCACCTTTTTCAACAACAAAGGCCGCCAATTTTTCTGGATGCGTTGAACCGACACCGTCGTTAATATTCAAGCCGTTTGGTGATGTACCCATTGTATAAAAATCTGTTTCTAGATCAGCAAATAAACGATTCACACTTGTAGCTGTAGCTCCATTTGCAGCATCAATACAAACAGTTAGACCTGATAAATCTCCTGAAATAGTTTGCTCTAAAAATTGTGAGTATTTTAAAAGACCTTCTGGAAATTCTTCAACAGTTCCCAAGCCTTCTGCTGAAGGACGTGGTAATGTGTCTTGTGGGGCATCTAATAAAGCTTCAATCTCAGCCTCTTGATCATCGACCAACTTGAAACCATCACTCCCAAAAAATTTAATTCCATTATCTTCTGCAGGATTATGTGATGCTGAAATCATGACTCCTGCACTTGCTTTTTGAACACGAGTTAAATATGCAACACCTGGTGTAGAAATCACGCCAAGCGTAAAAACTTCGATTCCCACAGACAATAAGCCTGCAACAAGCGCGTTTTCTAATAATTGACCAGACATACGTGTATCACGGCCTACTAAAACCTTGGGGCGATGTTCGCTATCTTCATGTTGACTTAAAACATATCCGCCACAACGACCTAATTTAAATGCTAACTCTGGTGTCAATTCAACGTTTGCTACGCCCCGTACACCATCAGTACCAAAATATTTACCCATTTTTCTTACCTCACAAAATTGTTTTAGTTAATTTTATTCGTTTGCCGTTGAGTCAACAGCTGATTCGCTCGTTTCACGTGTCTCCGCCGTTGTTGACGACGGTGTTGTTTCCACAACGTTAGAAGTACTTGAAGATTGTCTACCAGAAGTAGTTTCAGTTTCCGTGTGCGTTGTGTTACGAATTGGAGTGATTTCCACTTTGACAGTTTTTGGCGCTGCAACAACGCCGTCTTCAGTTGGAACCACGACTTCCCTCGTTGTTTTTTCTGTAATATTCGTAATATCTACTGGTAATGCAATACTTTCAATTGCCTCTAGTTTTGATTGTGGTCCTCTTAATATTGTCGAAAGACTCTCTAACTTGAAATCGTAATGCGAAATACCATTTGGCAGTGTGCCTACTTGGGAAGCATATAGACTGACAATTTTTTCTGGCGCTTTTACTTTTACAACTACTTGAGCTTCTTGTGGATCTGAAATAATACTTAAGCGATTACCTTCTTTATCCAAAGCTTCAATGGTTGCATTTTCTTTGAAATCAGCACTAGCTGTTTTAGAAGGATCGACAGTTGCAACAACACGATCAATTTGCGCTAGAGTCTTTTCACCGGTTGTAATTTGAGCTTCTTCTGGAGTCACCGTTACGCTGTCCACAGAGAATCCTTCTCCTAAATTAGACGAGGAAACAACAGGGTGGATTTTAAAAGATTGTGTTACTTTTTTTTCAATTGTTACTGTAACTTTAGCAGGATTAATAGTATATCCCACTGCACTACTGCCGTTTTGGATACGTAATTTTACTTCATGAGTCCCCTCACCCAAACCCGTTAAATCACAAACTACACGAAAGCCACGTGTATCAGGATTAGCTTCGGCGTTTAATTGAATACGATTAGCGCTACTTAGTTTCACCGAAACATACGGATCAAAACCTAAGATGTAATATTTTTCTGAGTCATAAACAGGATGAATTTGTACTTTATTAACTGTTTCTTCAAAATTTTCCGGATTGGTGTTCAAAGTAGTTTGAACATTACGTCCATTGGCATTAAAAAACAAAATCAAGCTAAAAACCAACGCGATGAAGCCATACAAAAGATTGCTTTTACGACTTGAGTTCATTTCTTACCTCCTTTAGCGATACTTTCGATAAAGGATTGCAACTGATTTTTCTTTGTCTCTGTTTTTTCTTCTGGAATTAATTCTCTGTGTAAAATTTTCAAATATTCTTCTTGGGATAATTCTGATAACAGTTGATTGTTTAAGGTAATACTAACACCACCTGTTTCCTCTGAAACAACAACTGTAATCGCATCGCTCACTTCGCTAATTCCCACGGCAGCTCTGTGTCGCGTACCAAATTCTTTTGGAATTAACATGCTTTCTGATAATGGTAAATAAGCACATGAAACCGCAATTTTATCATTCCGAATAATTACCGCCCCATCATGTAGCGGGGTATTGGGAATAAAGATGTTAATTAAAAGTTCACCGGTAATATCTGCTTCTAGCGGGATCCCTGTTTCAATATATTCTTCTAAACCAGTATTTCTTTCAATCGTAATTAATGCACCGATTTTACGTTTTGACATATATTGAATTGCTTTATCTAGCGATGTAATCAACTGTTCACCTTCTTTTTGTTCTTGCTTTGTAGTTTTGAAGAATGTACTGCGTCCAAGATGTTCCAAGCCACGTCTTATTTCTGGCTGAAAAATGACAATGGCTGCAATTACCCCATAAGTAATAACTTGATCCATTAACCAGGATAAAGTGTGTAGACCAATTAACTCAGCTCCAAAACGAATTGCAATAAAAATTGCCACCCCTTTAAATAGCTGAATTGCTTTAGTTCCCCGGACAAGTTGAATCAACTTATAAACAATATACCAGACAACCAGAATATCCAAGATATTAACAAAAAAGTTCCAAGAAAAAATATCGACATTAAGCATTTGTTTCCAATAATCGATATTAAATAATTCTTGAATGCTAAATGACATAGGCAGACTCCCTTTACAATTGACTTACTTCAATAGTATAGCACAGCTTTCTTATCCTCTCACCTGCAAAACAATGGAAGTTACATTTTTTTCATAACCTCGTTTTATTTTAAATCCAGATTGGTCTACTTAAACACAATATTTCCCATTTTATTTACTTTTCGTTACACTAAATAAAAGGAAATATGAAAGGATGAGATAACTTGGATATTAGTATTATTAATGCAAATGAAACAAACACCGATGTTGGGATTATGATTGGCAATAAAAATGCAAAAAAAACAATAATCGAATTCATCAATTTGCGCTGTCCTTATTGCCGCCAGTGGTTTTTAGACCATGAAGATTTATTAAAACAAGAAGTGGCAAATGGTAATGTAAAACGCGTCATCAAACTTTATGATAAAGAAAAAGAAAGCTTGCAACGAGGCAATGTAATGCACCAATATATCACTAAAGGAGATGAGAAAAAAGCTTTAGCAGATATCAAAAAAATCTTTTTATCTCAAGATTCATGGGGGAATTTGTCATTAGATGCGGTAGCTGAGTTTGCTGAAAACAATTTAAAATTGGTTAATTATGCCGATGAACTAACTCAAAAAGCAATCCGCGATGAAGCAAAAAGAGCTAATATACAATTTGTCCCAACGATGATTATTGATAACCACATTTTTGATGAAAGTATCAGCGAAACCACATTATTGAATTACCTTCATTATTAAAGAATAAAAACCGAAGTTCATTTGTCTGTCACGTTATTTATTGGTGACAACATTGAGAACTTCGGTTTTTATTGTGAATTATTAATTATTCTTGGCAAAAAAGTCCAATGTGTAGCCAAAACACTAAATACAGCTTCCTTTATTCCAGAGCAAAAAATCTACAACAAATGACTTTATTCCATACATGTCATTTTTAAAATTAACTTACTTGTTCACGCAAGCGCTCAGCAAACTCATTAATTTTGCGAATACGGTGATTAATACCTGACTTTGAAATCGCACCAGAAGGAATCATTTCTCCAAGCTCCTTCAAACTAACTTCAGGATGCTCAAGTCGCAGTTCAGCAATTTCTTGCAATTTTTCAGGTAGAGCCTGCAAACCAACACGTTGCTCGATAAATTCAATATTTTCAATTTGCTTTGATGCTGCGTCAATCGTTTTATTCAAATTGGCCGTCTCGCAATTAACCAAACGATTAACTGAGTTGCGCATATCACGAACAATTCTCACATCTTCAAATTTCAACATAGAATTAGTAGCGCCAATCAATGTTAAAAAGTCGGCAATTTTTTCAGCTCCTTTTAAATACGAAATATAGCCATTGCGTCGATCTAAGGTACGTGCATTTAAGCCATAGTAATTGAGCATCTCACAAATATCTTGATTGTGTTCTTCATAAAGAGAGTAAATCTCCAAATGATAACGACTGGTTTCTGGATTATTTACAGAACCTGAGGCCATAAAAGCGCCTCGCAAATAAGAACGCATTTTTTGTGCATTTCCCATAATCTCATCTGATATATGCGTTTGAAACATAATGCCATCCATAATGGCGAGCTCATTTAAAACTTCTTGTGTTTTTTCTTTCAAACGAACGATATACACATTGTTCTTTTTTAATTTCATCTTACGTCGTACCAACAACTCACTTCGTACGCCAAAATGATCTTTTAATAGCGAATAAATTCGACGAGCAATCGCTGCATTTTCAGTTTGAATGTTCAAAACAAATTGATGATTACTTAAACTCACCGATCCATTCATTCTGATCAAAGCCGCCAATTCTGCTTTAGCATGTTCTCTATGAACTTCTAAAGTTGTTAATTCTTTTTTTACATCCGCAGCAAACGACATCTCAGTCACTCCTTTCCGCTAAAAATTTATTTGTCGTTATAAAGTAGTCCTTAATACAAAATACGTAATAGTTCTTCCACGACTTTTTCACCATCATGGAAGACGCCACCATCTCGCAACTGCAAAAAGTCTGCTGAGACAACTCGACAACCTTCTTGTCGTAAACTTTTAAAATCGTGCTTTACTTGTACTAAATATTCATCATAAACTTCAGGATCCATATAACCTTCTGGTACTTTTTCAGTATTCACTAAAACAGTGTCTACAAACGGTTTTTTTAAATGTTGATGAAGGACTTGAACATGATTGGCATCTGTAAAATGTTCTGTTTCGCCTTTTTGTGTCATAATATTGCAAATATAAACAGTTTCAGCCTGCGTTTCCAACAACGCTTTGCCAATTTCTGAAATCATCAAATTCGGTAAAATACTCGTAAATAGACTACCTGGTCCTAAAACAATCATATCGGCCTCCATGATGGAAGAGACCACTTTTCGTGCAGCTTTTGGTTCACTATCTCCATCTTGATTACGAACAAAAACATGATCAATAGTTTTACGATCAAGCGCAATTTTTGATTCTCCAATTGCTTCTGTTCCATCTTTAAAAATGGCATGTAAAACTAACGGTTTTTCACTAGAAGGATAAATATTACCATCAACATGCATCATTTTTGTCAGCAACTGAATAGCTTCATAAGTGCTTCCTCGCATTTCAGACATCGCTGCAATGATTAAATTCCCTAAGGCATGGTTAGCTAAAAATTTATCACTTTTTTTGAAACGATATTGAAAAATATCTGCATAAAGTTTTGGCATATCAGATAACGCAACTAACACATTTCGCAAATCTCCAGGTGGTGACATAGCAATAGAATTACGAATTTCACCACTGCTACCGCCATCGTCAGCAACAGTAACAACTGCCGTAATATCAATTCCTTGGTTTCTTAACCCCCGTAAAATGACGGGCAATCCTGTTCCGCCACCTACTACGACAACTTTTGGTTTGCGAATTCGATATGTTTTCATTTTCATGAGCGATTCACCGTCTCTTTACGTTTATCCTTATCCCGATGCGTAATATTGACCTTATAATTTTTACTCAACGCTTGTCCGACTCTTTCAGTCAACGCAACCGAACGGTGTTGCCCACCAGTGCATCCAATTGCAATCGTCAAACTACTTTTTCCTTCTTTAACATAGCCCGGCATAATCGTTTCTAACAATTGATAAAATTGTTGATAAAACTGTTCTGTTTCAGGAAAAGACATCACGTAATCATAAACTGCTGGATCCTTACCCGTTAACGGCCGTAGTTCTGGAATATAATGCGGATTGGGTAAAAAACGAACATCCATTACAATATCAGCATCAATTGGCAAACCATATTTAAACCCAAAGGAAATCATTTCAACACGAAAACCACTTTCACTTGAAGTTTTGAATTCTTGATTTATCTTTTCTCTTAATTGACGCGGAGTTAAGTTTGTCGTATCCACTACAAAAGTCGCTTTTGTTTTTAAATCTTCTAAAATGGCGCGTTCTTTTCTTATACCTTCAGTAATCAAACCCTCCATGGCTAATGGATGAACACGTCTCGTTTCTTTATAACGGGATACTAGTTCTTCATCAGAAGCATCTAAGAATAATACCTGTGTGTCGATAAAATTAGTATTTTCGATATCTACTAACATTTCTTGAATTTCTTCAAAAAAAGAACGCGAGCGTAAGTCAACTACCAATGCAATTTTCGTTACTTTACCTGATTCTTTAATGAGTTCCCAAAATTTAGGAATTAAAGACGGAGGCATATTATCGATACAAAAATACCCCATATCTTCAAAACTTTGAATTGCAACTGTTTTGCCTGCACCACTCATACCAGTGATAATGACTAGTTTTAAGTTGTCTTGCATATTAAAAACTCCCCTCATAGTTAAATCGCCGTTTCAAAGAAACGACGATTCCTCATAAACATTATAACATTCCGGGCGTATCATTAGCAATGAAATTACCCAAGAAATCGTAATGCTCACCACTCAACCTTAAACTTTTATTTATATATGTATTGTAGGTTTTAAAGCGCTAAATTTTTAGTAAGTAAAAAAGCGACCATTTCCTATGAATGGTCTGCTTTTTTACGGTCTGATAAGGCTCGTTCGATGGTTCGATCCACCAAAATTGATTGTGCATCCACGACATTGTACTTATGACCAGTAGCAAACTCTTCCATTAAAGATAGTTCAGTACAACCTAAAACAGCACTGGCACAACCGCATTTTTCAATCGCTTCAGCTAATATTTCGTAATACAAGTCTTTGTTTAAAAAGTCATTTTCTTTAATATCACGATAAATTAAGTCATTCACTTTTTGTTGTAATTGGGTTTTTGGCAACATTACCTCAAAGCCGACTTTTTCCAATTCTCGTTGATAAACCCCAGCTTTCACGCTGCCTTCTGTTCCCAAAAAAGCAACTTTACCGCCATTTTGACGATGACTCATCTCAATAGCAGCTTCTCTTGGCATGTGTAAAATCGGAATCTTAGTTGCCTCTTGTAGCGTTTCAAAAAAGTAATGCGCTGTATTACAAGTCAAGACAATAAAATTTGGTTTTAGTAAATTTTGTTTTGCAATATCATCCAATAAAAAAGGCAATGGATTTTCTGCAGTTTCGTCTAGAATATAAGCTGTACGATCAGGAACTGTCGCATGATTAAATAGAACATAATTTAAATAATCCTGATCTTTATGAGTAATAGTACGATGGTTTAAAAGTCTAACAAAACTTTCTGTCGCTTGTGTTCCCATTCCGCCTAAAATACTAAAAAAATTTTCCACGAAATTTAGCCTTCTTTCTCACTGAAGTATTTCTTAAAGCCGGTTACGTAATTGTGGAAAGCATATTTCATCAATACATAGCGACGAATAGATGAATCTTTTTCATAAAATAACGTCGTACCATAACGACCTTCTTTAATTAATTTTTCTGCATATTGCTTATCTGCATTATCCTTAGCGTATTTCCGAAAAACTTTTTTTGGTACACCTAACCAAACTTTTGCATTTGGATTCTCTTTCCGACCATATTCAGTTTCTCTAAAAACACTATTAAACACCAAATCTTCTGTCACATATTTAGCCAAATTAAATCCGCTTAAAGTGACAAAAAAACTACTACGGCCTTGTCGTAAGTTAATTTCAAATAATTTATATTGACCATCACGTCGATCATATTTCATATCAAAATTGGCAAAACCAACATAATCAATCTTTTCCAAAAAGTTTTTGATTGTTTGATAAATTTCATCATTTTCATCTGGCACAATCACAACATAGTTTCCTACAGCTGCAGGTGCAGGATCTTCTAATAGTGGGTGTCCCAAAAACATAAAGCGTGTATTCCCTTTTTGATCAACATACGCATTTAATACACGCATATTACTATCATCGCCAGGGATGAAATCTTGAGCAATCATTTCACTTTTATAACCAGCTTTATATAAACGATCTAAAATCGTATTGAATTCTGTCAAATTATCAATAATAAATGCTTTTTTACGACCTTCAAAATCCACCGATAACCATTCCACACTATTAGCCGGCTTCAAAGCGACTGGAAAATCAAAAGGCAAATCTTGATTTAATTTCCCCTCTACAACCATATCTTTTGTAATGATCAATGTCTTAGGATAAGGCAACTGATATTTTTCACAAATATCATAAAAACTAACTTTATTGATTAATTTTTCAAATAAAGAATAATCGTTGGCAGCAAAAACATAATAATCTTTGAGGTCCTCTTTGTGCTGGGATAACAATTCAGCATAGCCATCGCCACAGGCTACCAATAAATACTTTATGCTAGGATCATTATATTTAGATTTAGCCAATTCCAATAATTTTTCGCTAAAAACAGGATCTTGATCAAAACCTGCAATTACATGTACATCTACGATTTTACTATACTTTGTTGGTGCTAGCTGAAAAGAAGCATATGCCGTTGATTTCATACCATACTCTTCATAAAATGCTCTGGCCATACCATAAACATTCATATCACTACCTAATAATATGGGGACAAAAGGTTGTTGTTCCACTTTTTACCACACTCACTTCATGATTTACTTTAAATAATGTCAAAAACTTGCATTGATACAACATTCGTATCATACCATAAAGAAAAAGAGCAATCAAAAGCTATCTTCTGACTGCACTCTTTCTAAAAGAAATATTAGTGATTTATATTAGAACTTTCTTTAGGTAATGACCTGTATAACTTTCTTTTACTTTAGCAATTTGCTCTGGAGTTCCTTTGGCAATAATCATCCCTCCGCCATCACCGCCTTCTGGTCCAAGATCAATAACATGGTCGGCTGACTTAATGACATCTAAGTTATGTTCAATCACTAAAACCGTATTTCCTGCATCAGCTAACCGCTCCAAAACTTTTAACAAACGCGCGATATCATCAGTATGAAGCCCAGTAGTTGGTTCATCTAAAATGTAAAAACTTTTTCCATTGGAGTTTTTATGCAACTCACTGGCTAACTTCATCCGTTGTGCTTCTCCGCCAGATAATGTTGTTGCTGGTTGCCCTAAAGTAACATACCCTAATCCGACATCCACAATTGTTTGTAACTTGCGATGAATTTTGGGAATATGTTTAAAAAATTCCACGGCATCTTCAACTGTCATATCTAAAATTTCAGCAATGTTTTTTCCTTTGTAATGTACTTCTAAGGTTTCAGAATTATACCGTTTCCCATGACACACTTCACACGGAACATATACGTCTGGTAAAAAATGCATTTCAATTTTAATAATTCCATCGCCACGACAAGCTTCACAACGACCACCTTTTACGTTAAAGCTAAACCGCCCCTTTTTATAGCCTCTAATTTTTGCTTCATTGGTTTTAGCAAATAAATCACGAATATCATCAAAAACGCTTGTATAAGTAGCTGGGTTGCTACGAGGTGTACGACCAATTGGACTTTGATCGATATCAATTATTTTTTCAATTGACTCATAGCCGGTCATTTTTTTGAATTTTCCAGGCTTATTCGAATTGCGGTTAATTTTTTGTGCCAATGCCTTTTTCAAGATTTCATTCACTAACGTTGACTTTCCAGAACCAGAAACACCAGTGACTGCGATAAATTTGCCTAAAGGAAACTCTACATTCACATTTTTTAAATTATTTTCTGCCGCGCCGGTGATTTTTAATTTATTTCCATTGCCCTTCCGACGTTTTTCAGGAACTGGAATAACCTTCTTACCTGACAGATACTGTCCGGTAATAGAATCAGGATTAGCTGCGACCTCATCTGGTGTACCAGCAGCTACAATTTCGCCACCTTGTGCACCCGCACCAGGTCCCACATCAATTAAATAATCTGCAGCACGCATAGTGTCTTCATCATGTTCTACGACAATTAAAGTATTACCCAAATCGCGCATTTTACGCAATGAATCGAGTAAACGATCGTTGTCTCGTTGGTGCAAGCCAATAGAAGGTTCATCTAAAATATATAATACACCAGATAAGTTTGATCCAATTTGTGTTGCTAAGCGAATCCGTTGCGCTTCCCCACCAGATAATGTTCCAGCGGCACGACTTAATGTTAAATAATCCAACCCGACATTTTGTAAAAAGTTCAAGCGATCACCGATTTCTTTTAAAATCGGTTTGGCAATCATTTGTTCTTGTTCTGTGAGTTTTACTGTTTCAAAAAAATTTAATGCTCCATGAATAGCCTTTTCGCTGACTTCACCGATATGAGTACCGTTAACTTGTACAGACAAAGCTTGCGGATTTAAGCGATAGCCATGACACGCTTCACAGGTAAGTTCTGTCATATAAAGTCGCATTTGATCGCGGGTAAAATCACTATTGGTTTCATGGTAACGTCGTTTAATATTTGTTAAAACACCCTCAAAGGGGACTTCTACATCACGGACACCACCAAAGTCATTTTCATAATGAAAATGAAATGTCTCACCATTTGAGCCCCGTAAGACAATTTGTTGTTGTTCTTCAGGGAGTTTTTCAAAAGGTGTATCCAAATCGATTCCAAAACTATCACAGGCTTGTGCTAACATTTCTGGATAATATTGTGAACTGATTGGATTCCAGGGAATAATTGCGCCTTCTCTTAACGTTTTGCTTTGATCAGGAATTACTAAATCCAAATCTACTTCTAATTTAATTCCTAATCCATCACACTCAGGGCATGCTCCAAAAGGTGCATTAAAAGAAAACAGACGCGGTTCTAATTCTCCTACAGTAAAACCACAATAAGGGCAAGAATAGTGTTCACTAAACAACTTTTCTTCCTGACCGATTACATCCACCACAGCATACCCTTTTGCTAAATGCAGCGCAGCTTCAAATGAATCAAATAGACGGGAACGAATGCCATCTTTTACAACAATTCGGTCAATTACGATCGCAATTTCATGCTTCAAATTCTTTTCTAATTCGGGCACTTCACTGATGTCATAA
This sequence comes from Enterococcus saigonensis, assembly GCF_011397115.1. Lineage (NCBI taxonomy): Bacteria > Bacillati > Bacillota > Bacilli > Lactobacillales > Enterococcaceae > Enterococcus > Enterococcus saigonensis. The sequence continues at coordinate 1,467,459 of NZ_AP022822.1, forward strand.
ATTTCACCATCTACACGCACGCGAACATATCCCTCTTTTTGAATCAATTCAAAAACTTTTTTGTGTTGTCCTTTTTTTTGATAGACAACCGGTGCTAAAATTTGAATCTTCGTGCGCTCTGGTAAAGTTAAGACTTCGTCTACCATTTGCTCGACCGATTGACTCGTAATTTCAATATGATCATTGGGACAAATTGGGTGTCCGACACGAGCATACAATAAACGCAAATAATCATTAATTTCTGTAACAGTCCCCACTGTAGAGCGGGGATTTTTACTTGTTGTTTTTTGATCGATAGAAATAGCCGGACTCAGCCCATCAATGCTATCAACATCTGGCTTGTCCATTTGCCCTAAAAATTGTCTTGCATAAGCAGACAAACTTTCGACATAACGTCTTTGCCCTTCAGCATATAATGTATCAAAGGCAAGTGAACTTTTCCCCGAACCAGACAGCCCGGTCACTACGACAAGTTCATCCCGAGGGATTGTAACATCAATATTTTTTAAATTATGGGCTCTGGCGCCATGAATTATAATTTTATCATTTGCCATATTTTTACTCCTTAATGAGATAAAAAGCGCCAAAAGACGCTCCAATCTCAATTTATTCTGTTGCTTTCAATTCTAAAATAGTATCCCGTAAAGTCGCTGCTGTCTCGAAATCTAACGCTTTAGCAGCATCTTTCATTTCTTTTTCCAACTTAATTAACAAGATATCTTTTTCTTCTTTAGTTAATTCATCGTAATTTGCCAAAGTAACCTCTTCACCGGCAGCATCACTAGCTTTGGTGATGGCAATTAGATCACGAATCTCTTTAATAATTGTCTTAGGTACAATACCGTGATCTTTGTTATATTTTTCCTGAATACTCCGACGGCGAGCAGTTTCGTTCATCGCTTTTTGCATAGAGTCGGTGATTTTATCCGCATACATAATAACTTTACCCTCGGAATTACGGGCGGCACGGCCAATTGTCTGTACTAAAGAACGCTCACTTCTTAAAAATCCCTCTTTGTCGGCATCTAAAATGGCAACTAAAGACACTTCTGGTACGTCTAAACCTTCTCGTAATAGGTTAATCCCTACTAACACATCAAATTTACCCAAACGTAAATCTCGAATAATTTCTGTCCGCTCCAATGTTTTAATATCACTGTGAAGGTACTTAACTTTAATCCCAAGTTCTTTAAAATAGTCCGTTAAGTCTTCTGACATTTTCTTTGTCAGCGTTGTAACAAAGACCCGTTCATCTTTGGCAGAACGTTCATTAATCTCTCCAACTAAATCGTCAATCTGTCCCATAATTGGTCTAACTTCAATCAACGGATCCAACAACCCAGTCGGACGAATAATTTGTTGTACTACTGTATCTGTTTGCTCCTCTTCATATGGACCCGGTGTAGCTGATACATAAATAATCTGATTAACATGTTCTTCAAATTCTTCTAGTCGAAGGGGACGATTGTCTAAAGCAGAAGGTAGGCGAAAACCATAATCTACCAGCATTTGTTTGCGTGCTCTATCCCCATTATACATTCCGCGGATTTGTGGCATAGTCACGTGGGATTCATCGATAACAATCAGAAAGTCATCTGGAAAAAAGTCAATTAAAGTATAAGGTGGCTCCCCTTCTTTACGACCGTCTAAATGTCGTGAATAGTTTTCAATTCCAGAAGTATAACCCATTTCTCGTAACATTTCGATGTCATAATTCGTTCGCTGTTCCAATCGCTGTGCTTCTAGTAATTGATTATTCTCTCTTAAAACTTTTAATCTTAAGTCCAATTCTTTTTGGATTGAAGCAATCGCTGTCTCTAAATGATCGTCATTGGTGACAAAGTGTGTTGCCGGAAAAATAGAAACATGTTCTGTCTCTGCTATTATTTCACCAGTTAGTGCATCAACTTCGCGAATTCGATCAATTTCATCACCAAAAAACTCGATCCGTAATGCCCGTTCGTCTCTTGAAGCAGGGAAAATCTCTACCACGTCACCTCGAACCCGAAAGCGACCGCGTTGAAAATCAATATCATTACGCTCAAATTGGATCTCTACTAAATCTCTCAACAGCTGATCTCGGCTAATCTGCATTCCCACTCGCAAAGAAACAACTTGTTTTTGATACTCCATGGGTGAGCCTAAACCAAAAATACATGAAACAGAAGCTACTACCACAACATCATTACGTTCCAAAAGGGCACTCGTTGCGGAATGGCGTAATTTATCAATCTCGTCATTAATACTTGAATCTTTTTCGATATAAGTGTCAGAAGATGGAACATAAGCCTCTGGTTGGTAGTAATCATAGTAACTAACGAAGTACTCAACAGCATTATCAGGAAAAAATTCTTTAAACTCCCCATATAACTGACCTGCTAAAGTTTTGTTATGGGCAATAATTAAAGTCGGTTTATTAACCTCTTTAATAACATTTGAAATAGTATACGTTTTCCCAGTACCGGTAGCACCCAACAATACTTGCGCTTTTTTTCCCGCATTAACACCTGCTACTAGTTGGCTAATCGCTTCTGGTTGATCACCGGCCGGCTCATATTTTGAAACCAAGTTAAATTGATTGGAGGTTACTCGATCAATCATTCACATCTTCCTCCTTAAAAATATTTTATTCCTACAAAAATTGTATTCTTTTCCTACATAAAAGAAAATAAATACGCATTTTATCCACGAAATATTTTACCATACCGAACATATTTTCGCTAGTTTTCTGCCACCTTTGAATCTTTTCTTAATGTTACTTTTCGTGACATGGGTTGTAACTTTTTTGAGACTTTTTTTCTCATAATTAGCAAAAAACATTGTTAACTAACCAATTACTGAATATAATATTTCATATGTAAATTTTTATATGCCGTTAAAACTTAGCTCTCTGCGTTTTCGCAGATAGAAGTTTTTTAACATCTATTTAATAGGAGGAATTATTTATGAAAAGAAAACTGATCTTATGTTTATCTTTTTTGGCAGGTTTTTTAACTTTAGCTGTCAATAAACCCGCTGCTGCGGCAGAGGAAACATACAAAATCGGAACAGATATCACATTTGCCCCTTTTGAATTTCAAAACGAGCAAAATGAATATGTTGGAATTGATATTGACTTACTTAATGCCATCGCCAAAGATCAAGGATTTAAAATTGAACTAAAACCGCTAGGCTTTGACAGCTCGATTCAAGGCGTTCAGTCCAATCAATTAGACGGTATGATTGCTGGAATGAGTATCACTGACGAACGCAAAAAATCCTTTGATTTTTCAGATCCTTATTATGATAGTGGCATTCAAATGGCCGTTGCCAAAGATGATACCAAAATTAAAAATTACACTGACCTAAAGGGAAAAACGGTTGGTGCAAAAGTCGGAACTGAATCTGCAACGTTCTTAGAAGAAAATAAAGAAAAATACAATTACAGTATCAAATTGTATGATGCAGCTGATGCTTTATACGGTTCACTAAATAACAATACAGTACAAGCGATTTTTGATGACGAACCAGTCTTAGGCTATGCTATTACCCAAGGTCAACCCTTGCAATTAGTTGGGGATAAAGAAAAAGGGAATTCATATGGTTTTGCAGTAAAAAAAGATCAAAATGCAGCGTTGCTAAAAAAATTCAATGCAGGATTAAAAGATTTAAAAGCTAATGGTGATTACGACAAAATCGTGGCAAAGTACGTTGCCAAAAGTGACGCTAATACCGCCAATGTTGAGATGAAAAAAATTGAACCGAAAAAAGAAGAATATGTAATTGCTAGTGATACAGCATTTGCCCCCTTTGAATTTCAAAATACAGATAATAAGTATGAAGGTATTGATGTTGATTTACTAAATAGAGCAGCCGAACTGCAAGGTTTTAAATTAAAGTGGAATCATATTGGTTTTGCTGGTGCCGTCCAAGCTGTTCAAGGTAATCAAGCGGATGCCATGATTGCAGGAATGACCATTACCGACGAACGTAAACAAAGTTTTGATTTTTCTAATCCTTATTTTGAATCAGGAATCCAGTTAGCGATTAAAAAAGGAAATACCGAAATCAAAAGTTATGATGATTTAAAAGGTAAAAAAGTTGGCGCAAAAATTGGAACTGAAAGTGCCGATTTTCTTCAAAAAAACAAAGAAAAATACGGCTATACCATTAAACAATACGATACTGCTGATGGACTTTATGATTCTGTCCGTGGTGGTCAAATCGATGCCATTATGGATGACTATCCTGTAATTGGTTATGCCATTAGCCAAGGACAAAAACTAACTACCCCAATCAAACGTGAAAGTGGTGGTTCATATGGCTTTGCTGTTAAAAAAGGGCAATCTCCTGAACTTTTAGAGATGTTTAACGAAGCTTTAAAAGAAATGAAAAAAACTGGGGAATATGACAAAATTTTAGACAAATACATCGCTGATGGTAATGAACAAAAAAAAGCTACAGTGGATGAATCAACCATTGCTGGTTTGTTGAAAAACAACTGGAAAGTTTTACTTGAAGGTTTGTGGAAAACAATTTCACTTGCTTTAATTTCCTTTGTTTTGGCGCTGATAATTGGGGTTATTTTTGGCCTCTTTAGTGTGGCACCGGTAAAAGGATTACGTATTTTTGCTTCGATCTACGTTGATATTATCCGAGGAATACCAATGATGGTACTTGCTTTCTTTATCTTCTTTGGATTATCTGACGCAATTGGTTTTACCATTCCAGACTATACTGCTGGAGTTATCACATTAACTCTAAACGCAAGTGCCTATATTGCGGAGATTGTCCGCGGGGGTATTAATGCAGTTCCTGTGGGCCAAATGGAAGCTTCCCGTAGTTTGGGCTTAGGTTACACACACACCATGCGAAAAATTATTTTACCACAAGCTATTAAAATTATGATTCCATCTTTTGTTAACCAATTTGTTATTTCATTAAAAGACACAACCATTATTTCTGTTATTGGGGTTGTTGAATTGCTACAAACTGGTAAGATCATCGTGGCCCGTAATATGCAAAGTACTTATGTCTACTTAATCATTGGCGTAATGTATTTAATCGTAATTACAGCCTTAACGCGACTAGCGAAAGTATTAGAAAAGAAGGTGAAATAAAATGGCAGAAAAAATAAAAGTAACCAACTTGGTCAAAAAATATGGTGATAATACCGTTTTAAATGATATGAGCATTACAATTAACGAAGGAGAAGTTGTTTGTGTCATCGGGCCCTCTGGTTCCGGTAAAAGCACATTTTTACGTTGTTTAAATCGGCTGGAAGAACCAACCAGTGGGGATATCGAAATTGACGGTACTCACTTAATGGCAAAAGAAACTAACATTAATAAAGTTCGCCAACATATCGGGATGGTATTCCAACACTTCAATTTGTTTCCACACCTATCTGTAATGCAAAATATTACTTTGGCTCCTACCGATCTTGGTCGGATGTCAAAAACTGATGCCGAAAAAAAAGCAGTTAGTTTATTGGAAACTGTCGGCTTAGCTGACAAAAAAGATGCGCTACCAGGTAGTTTATCCGGTGGACAAAAACAACGCGTCGCAATTGCCCGTGCTTTAGCAATGAATCCAGACATTATGCTATTTGACGAACCAACCTCTGCGCTTGATCCAGAAATGGTCGGCGATGTTTTAAACGTTATGAAAAAATTAGCCAAACAAGGCATGACTATGGTCATTGTTACTCACGAGATGGGGTTTGCAAAAGAAGTTGCCAATCGCGTTTTATTTTGTGACGGTGGCAAATTTTTGGAAGATGGTACACCAGATGAAGTTTTTAATAATCCAACTAACCCTCGAACCAAAGACTTTTTAGATAAAGTTTTAAATGTTTAAACGATAAAAGCAATCATTCATATGAGTAATCCTCAGCTGAATGATTGCTTTTTTTACTTTTGATTTTGATAGATGTGTACAATCTTTTGTCTTTTCATGTAAAAGGTTATTAATGTTCAGTACCACCAACCATTTTAATATCCTCCTTGCTATGAGTAACTACTGCTGCAATTGCTGCTGTTAAACCAATTACCATGTCATTTAAATTCATTGCAGGCTGTTGTGGTTTGCCAACAACCTGTTCGAAAATAAACGGTACATGAATAAAGCCACCTTTCAAACTCGGATATTTTTTATCAATTAAGTATTGAACATAATACATAACGTAGTTACATACATAAGTACCTGCAGTATAAGAAACTTCAGCTGGAATTTTTTCTGCTTGCATGGCAGCTACCATGGCCTTTACCGGTAATTGGGTAAAATACGCTGTTTTCCCATCAGAAAATATTGTTTTGTCTAACGGTTGATATCCCGCATTATCCGCGATACGCGCATCCGCTAGATTAATCGCTACTTTTTCAGGAGTAATTGCAAAACGCCCCCCAGCCTGACCAATATTAATTACGACATCCGGCTGATTTTCTTTAATAGCTTTTTCAATAGTTAGACCAACTTTTTCAAATACTGTCGGAATTTCTAATTTAATAATTTTCGCCTCTAAGATTTCATCTGGCAAACGTCTTACTACTTCTAAAGCGGGATTGATTTTTTCTTTCCCAAAAGGATCAAACCCTGTTATTAAAATCTTCATCTCACTCTCTACTTTCTATGCTAATTTGGTTAACGCTGTGACAATTTTTGCTTCATCTATCTGCTTGTTAAGGTAATTTCCGGCATCTTTAGTTAATAAAATTTTCTTTGCTATATCCTTGATTACAGTTTGAGATAAATGCAAATCAAGTTCTGGTAGTCTAGTTGGTAATTTTAGACTGGTAAATAATTGCTGGTGTCTATTAAACTCTGTTATCCTTTTTTCAACGAGCAACTGCATTAGTAGTCCTACTGCAACGATTTGTCCATGACTTCTCGTAACATTTAATTGATTATCGCCCATTATGACATTATGAAAACTATGCGCCAGGCTTAAACCACCATTTTCAAAACCCAAGCCACTTAATAAAATATTACACTCTACGACATTTTCAAAAGCCTCATTTATTATTCCATCTTTTTGCGCTTGCAGCGCAGGCTTAATATCACGTATTAAAACTTCATGACACGTTTTTGCCAAACTTAAAGCCGCAAGCGTCGGTTTTGCGCCGATAACGCTTAATCCACAATCTTCCCAAACACTTCGCGCTTCAATATACGTTGCAATGCCATCTGCAAAACCAGACACCAGCATTGCTTGCGGTGCGGCAAAAATAACTTTAGTGTCTACTAAAATTATTTCAGGATTTTTATCATAATAATCATAGTGTAAAAAGTTTCCTGCTTCATCATAAATAACAGAAATCCGCGATGTAGCAGCATCAGTAGCAGCTGACGTTGGTAAAACAGCAATTGGTAGACGATTGATATTTGCTACAATTTTGCCCAAATCCATTGCTTTGCCACCACCTAAAGCAATGACAAATTGAAAGTTACCATTCTGAATCGTCGTTTCCATTTTTAATAAAAAATCTGTTTGACTGCTTTTATCAACCAAAACAGCTATACTTTTAATATCCACTCTCTTTAAATTATCAATCAACTTTTCCCCAGCTATATGCATAACAAATGAATCCGTCACGATTAAAGCTTTTTCTCCTAATCGTTTCAAGCGGAAAAGTTCTGTTTCAAAGGCATTGAATCTTTGGATATATGTTTGAGGACTTGCAAAAATACGCATACAACTACTCCTTTTGTCGGTATATTTTAACTATAACCCAAAAAACAAAAAGCTTCACGAACTTCATTTATTTACTATCATTTTAAACAAACGCAATAATCATTACTTTTTTTCTGTTGGTAAGCTTTTTTATGGACCAGTAATAAGAAAAAGAGTTCATCAGAGAAATCTGATGAACTCTTTTTATTTATTTCTTCTTACCACCAAAAGCATCTTTCATTTTATCAAAAAAACCTTCTGATTGTTGCTCCGTCAATTTTGTACCACTAACTTCAGCAAACTGACGCAACGCTTGCTTTTGTTCTTCGTTTAGATTTTTGGGAGTGATTAATTTTACTTTTACATGTTGATCACCATTCCCGCTTCCGCGTAGTTTCGGTGCACCTTTCCCTCGCAAACGGAAATTCGTGCCTGTTTGCGTTCCAGCCGGCACTTTTAATTTCACTTCGCCATGGACTGTCGGCACGTTAATCTCATCTCCTAACGCTGCTTGAACAAAATTAAGCGGTAATTCGTAATAAATCTCAGCACCATCACGATCAAAAATATCGCTTTCTTCTACACGAAAGACAACATATAAATCTCCGTAAGGTCCGCCATTTTCACCGGCTTCTCCTTGATTTTGTAGGCGCATTTGTTGCCCATCTTCAACCCCAGCAGGGACATTTACTTTGACTTCATGCGCTTTCTTTTCATGACCTGATCCGTGACATGTCGGACATGGTTCTTTAATTTCTTTACCAGTTCCATGACATACATCACAAGTCTGGCGGCTCATCATTCGACCTAGTGGTGTTTGACGTTCGACGTTAATCGTACCAGAACCATGACATTTAGAACATGTCACAGGTTGTGTGCCTGGTTTAGCACCATTTCCTCCACAAGTATGACAAACTTCTTCACGATTGTATTTAACTGTTTTTTCCACCCCAAAAATGGCTTCTTCAAACTTTAAATTAACCGCGTATTGTAAATCAGCACCTTGCCTTGGTGCATTCGGATCTGCGGAACGACCACCGCCACCCCCGAAGAAAGATTCGAAGATATCTTCGAATCCACCAAAACTGCCACCGCTGAACCCGCCATAGTTACCGCCACCAAAACCGCCATAACCGCCACCGTAGTTAGGGTCTGTACCTGCATGACCGTATTGATCATAAGCTGCTCGTTTTTGTGGATCACTTAAGATTTCATAAGCTTCAGAAATTTCTTTGAACTTCTCTTCTGCATCAGGTTCTTTATTAATATCAGGATGATACTTTTTGGAAAGCTTGCGATATGCCTTTTTGATTTCGTCATCGGAAGCTCCCTTTTGCAGCCCGAGAACTTCGTAATAATCACGTTTGTCTGCCATAGGCTTTCCCTCCACATACATTTAGTCTCACTTGGGTATTTTAACACATTTTAAAAGGAAGCTAAACTATCTCATAGAAAAAGCCAAAGCTAGGCCTTGGCTTTTTCTAATTCCTACACAGCGAATTAATTCACTTTTACAAAATTATTTATCTTCGCCGTCAACTTCTTCAAAATCAGCATCGACAACGTCATCTGCGCCACCTTGTGCTTCTGATGGATTTTCGTTCGCTTGTTGTTGTGCTGCTTGTTCGTATAATTTAACTGTTAAATTTTGTACGATTTCACTTAAAGCATCACGTTTTGCTTTCATTTCTTCTAAATTATTGGCTTCAACAGCGGCTTTTAACTCATCTCGCGCATCTTCTGCTTTTTTCACTTCGTCCGCGTCAACTTTACCTTCTAATTCTTTCAATGTCTTATCAACAGAGAATAATAAGGCATCTACATCATTGCGCAAGTCAACTTCTTCTTTACGAGCTTTGTCAGCTTCTGCATTCGCTTCTGCATCTTTTACCATGCGTTCGATTTCATCGTCTGATAAACCTGATGAAGATTTGATAGTAATTTTTTGTTCTTTTTGTGTACCCAAGTCTTTTGCTGATACATTTACAATCCCGTTTTTATCAATATCAAAAGTTACTTCGATTTGAGGAATACCGCGAGGGGCAGCCGGAATATCTGTCAATTGGAAACGACCCAATGTTTTGTTATCTGCAGCCATTGGACGTTCACCTTGTAACACATGGATATCAACAGCAGGTTGATTATCTGCCGCAGTTGAAAATACTTGGGATTTACTTGTTGGAATTGTTGTATTGCGGTCGATTAATTTCGTAAAGACCCCACCCATTGTTTCGATACCTAATGATAATGGTGTAACGTCTAATAAAACGACATCTTTCACATCACCTGTAATAACACCACCTTGAATAGCAGCTCCCATTGCAACTACTTCATCAGGGTTAACAGATTTATTTGGTTCTTTCCCTGTTTCTTTGCGAACTGCTTCAACAACCGCGGGAATACGAGTTGAACCACCCACTAAAATTACTTCATCTACTTCTGATTGTGATAAGCCAGCGTCTTTTAAAGCTTGACGAACGGGAACTTTAGTCCGTTCAACTAAGTCAGCTGTTAATTCATCAAATTTTGCCCGTGTTAATGTCATTTCTAAGTGTAATGGACCAGCATCCCCTGCAGTGATAAATGGTAAGCTAATTTGTGTGCTAGTTACACCAGATAAGTCTTTTTTCGCTTTTTCAGCAGCATCTTTCAAGCGTTGCATTGCCATTTTGTCATTGGAAAGGTCGATGCCATTGTCTTTTTTAAATTCTGCTACCATATGATCGATGATTTTATTGTCAAAGTCATCCCCACCTAAATGGTTATCACCAGCAGTTGATAATACATCAAAAACACCATCGCCTAATTCTAAGATTGATACGTCAAAAGTACCACCGCCAAGGTCAAAGACTAAGATTTTTTCGTCACGATCTGTTTTATCTAAACCGTAAGCCAAAGCTGCTGCAGTTGGTTCATTTACGATACGTTCAACTTCAAGCCCCGCAATTTTACCAGCATCTTTTGTTGCTTGACGTTGTGCATCATTAAAGTATGCAGGAACTGTAATAACCGCTTTTTCTACTTTTTCGCCTAAGTAATCTTCAGCAAACCCTTTAATATATTGTAATACCATTGCTGAAATTTCTTGTGGAGTGTATGATTTACCTTCTACTTCTACTTTATATCCAGCTTCACCCATATGGCGTTTAATGGAAGAAACGGTGTTAGGGTTTGTAACTGCTTGGCGTTTTGCTACTTCCCCAACTTGAATTTCGCCATTTTTAAAGGAAACAACAGATGGCGTTGTCCGATTACCTTCTGGATTTGCAATAATTTTTGCTTCGCCGCCTTCTAGAACTGCGACTGCAGAGTTTGTTGTACCTAAGTCAATACCAATAATTTTACTCATAATAAAACGCTCCTTAATAATTTAATCAATTAGAGTTACTCTTAATTTATTGGGCTACAATAACCATACTTGGCCGTAACACACGATCGTGTAGCTTATAGCCTTTTTGTAGTACCTGCACAATTGTATTGGCAGGTGCATCTTCACTTGCTTCAACAGTTTGCACACCTTGATGGAAGTTTGGATCAAAAGTTTCACCTTCAGCGGCAATCTCTTCAATTCCTTCTTCTTTTAAAGCTTGTTGCAAACTAGCTAATGTCATTTCAACGCCTTTTTTCAAATTGATTCCTTGCTCATCTGACACATCTGTCGCCATTGCTCGTTCCAAATTATCAATGGCTGGCAATAGTTTTTTTGCCAAGTCTTGTGAACGATAACGTTGTAAAAGCTCTCTTTCATTACGATTACGATTGGTAATATTTGCAATCTCCGCTCGTGCTCGTAACAATTGATCATCCATTTCATCAATTTTCTCTGTCAGCTCAGCTAATTCATCTGTGACAGATTCTTGTTCCAAATCTTTTTGCTCGGCAGTCTCTGCTACCTCTTGATCTTTCAATTCTTGATCTTTTTCTGACACTGAACTTGCCACCTTTCTACGCAAATTTCTTTTTTTAACTTGTTGCGTCTAGCGAACGATAATATTCCGCCAACTTCTCAGCTAGTTCTCTGGAAAACACATCAAGTAAACCAAACATTTTAGAATACTGCATACTTGCAGGGCCTAATAATGCAATCACACCTTTACCATGACCGGAAATATCATAACTGGCTTGAATTAGGCTCATATTATGAAATAAGTCATTACCCAACTCATCACCGATACGAATATCAATGCTGTCTGTTGGTGGAATCAAAAGCTGAACCAGCTCTTCAGGGTCTTTCATAAAGCGGTAAATTGACTTAAACTGATTCACATCTTGTGAAGGCTCAAAATCAATCATGTTCATACGACCGCCAACAAAAACTTTTTCTTCAAAAACTTGACCCAACATCAAATCAAATAAATCTAAAATACCTTCTGTTGTCTGAAAGTATTTATGCAAGATCATCGGAATCTCAGTACGTAGACGTTGGTAAACCGTTAGTAACGGTTCACCCACTAATTTGTCGTTGATGATCCGTACCATCTTTTCCAAGTCAGCTCCACTGACACTTTGCGGCAGAGCAAAAACTTGACTTTCAACATTGCCTTGATCCGTTACAATAATCGCAATTACTTGACGTGTATTTAACGGGACAATTCGAAAACCGGTCAAACGTCTATCCTTCATATCAGGACCTAGGGATAATGCTGTGTAGCTCGTTAAATTGGATAAAATCTCGGCAGATTGTTGAATAATATCATTAATCTCATGAAATTCCTTTCCAAAAGAACGCTTAATTGCTTGCATATCCGTTTTTGCTACTCGAGCAGGTTTCAATAGATGGTCAACGTAATAACGGTACCCTATCATAGAAGGAATACGCCCAGAAGAAGAATGTGTCTTTTGTAAAAGACCTGCTTCTTCTAAAGCCTTCATATCATTACGGATTGTTGCCGAGCTGGCATTAATCCCTGCTGCCATTAAAGACTTGGAACCTACCGGCAAACCGGTCTTAGTATAATGCTGGATAATGAGACGCAGAATATCTTGTTGTCTTTTTGTCAACATATTCATCACCTCGTATTTAGCACTCCATCTATCTAAGTGCTAACACCTATTAATATACCACAAGAAAGTTTAATGTCAAGAATTAAGCCATAAAAAATTAGCACTCTATTGCATAGAGTGCTAACGTAATTACTTAATCATATCAAGGCTTACACCTATTTAAAAAATTAATCTAACAAAAACTTCTCAAAAATTTCATTTCCAATCAATAACCCTTTTTGAGTAAGTCTAACAGTATCCTTTGTTTCAATCAGCCAATCTTTTTTTACTAAATTAGTCAACACATTCCCATAAATAGTTGTCATATCAACACCAAATTTTTCCATAAAATGTGCTTTTGAAATCCCTGCTTTTTTACGCAATCCCAAGAACATTTCTTCTTCAATTTGATTATGGCGGCTTAACTCTTCTGTTTCATAAATAGGTAATTGATTTTGTCGTAATGGTTTTAAGTAATGCTGAATTGGGCCAAAATTTTTGTAGCGAGTTTTCCCAAGATAACCACTTGCTCCAGCACCAAAACCAAAGTAGTGCTCATTGTTCCAATAAACTAAATTATGTTGGGATTCAAAACCGGGTTTGGCAAAATTACTAATTTCATATTGGAATTTCCCTGTGTTGTACATAGCTGACATAGTCTCTTCAAACATTTGACCTTCAATTTCTTGATCAGGCATTTCTAGTCGTCCTTGTCTAACCCAGTTCATAAACATCGTCTTATTTTCTAAAATTAAAGAATACAAAGAGTAATGAGGTAAATCTAATTCAATAGCTCGCCGTAATGTATCACGGAAACTTGTTAATGTTTGACCCGGAAGCGCATAAATTAAGTCAATTGAGACATTTTGAAAGTCCGCTTTTTCTAAAAAGGCCATTGTATTGTAAACATCTTTGACTGTATGTTTGCGCCCTATTTTTTTTAGTAAAACATCGTCAAAGGTCTGCACGCCCATTGAAAGACGGTTTACACCATAATCTTTCATCACTTTCAATTTATCTATAGTCAAATCTCCCGGATTAGCCTCTACCGTAAATTCCGTAACAGTCTCCATTGGGAAAAGCGCATTAATTCCTCCTAAAAGCGTCTCTAGTTGCGTAGCTGAAAGTGAAGTTGGTGTTCCACCCCCAACATATAAAGTTGGACTTTTTTCTATTGGATTTTTTTCTAGGGTTAGTTTCATTTCTTTTAAAAGACATGAAATATATTCGTCGACTGGCTGTCTTTCTAAAAAAACTTTATTAAAGTCGCAGTAGTAACAGATGTGTTCACAAAACGGGATGTGGATATAAGCTGAAATCGCCATATCTCTTTGTTCTTTTATTTGTTGCATGCCTTAGTTCCTCTCAATTAACATTGCTTTTTTCATAATCGTTTCATTTTCTTGTCTATCTTACCATAAGTAAATTTCTTCGTGGAAAAATGGTGCTTTTTTAAACAACTCTTTTAAAGATGTATCGCTATTTTTAAAATTAACTGACAAACTAAATTGATGCCCTAATAATCGGGAATTATAAAAAAGGCTGAAATTAATTTCAACCTTTTTACTTCCTATCATTTTGTTTATTACGCGTTCATTTTTTGTACGTAACGATTTCGGGGGTGATTACGACAATCTTGACTGCAAGCACCAAAATATTTTCTCTCGTTTTCGATAGAAGCCAAAATGCGGCGATTACATTCTGGATTGCTGCAATTAATGTAACGCTCACAAGGAGTCCCGTCAAACCAATCACGACCTACTACTCTTTTGTCTACTTGATTAATTTCTACACTAATTCGTTCATCAAAGACATACATTTTACCATCCCATAGCTCTCCACGAATTTCAGGATCTTTGCCATATGTTGCAATTCCACCATGTAATTGCCCCACATCTTTAAATCCTTCTTTTACTAACCAACCGGAAAATTTTTCACAGCGAATTCCACCAGTACAGTAAGTAACAACTCGCTTTTCTAAAAATTCTTCTTTGTGTTCTTTAATCCACTGTGGTAATTCCCGAAAATTTTGAATGTCCGGCCGCAAGGCTCCACGAAAATGACCCAAATCATACTCATAATCATTACGTGCATCAATTACAACTGTATCTTCATCCAACAACGCTTCTTTAAATTCTTTTGGTAAAAGATACTTACCAGTAACTTCATTAGGACTAAAATCCTCAGATAACTGTAACGATACAATTTCTCGACGAGAGCGGACAAACATTTTCTTGAAGGCATGTTCATCTGTCTCATCACTTTTAAAAATAATATCTTTAAAACGTGGATCTGATTTTAACACTTCTTTATAAACAGCAGTTGCTGCTTTTAGTCCTGAAACAGTCCCGTTAATGCCTTCTTCTGCCACTAAAATTCGCCCTTTTAGTCCCAATTCTTTGCAAAATGCTAGATGTTCTTGTGCAAAGATTTCCGGATTCTCGATTGTTGTGTATTTATAGTAAAGTAACACTTCATAATTCATACCTATTCCCCTTTCATGTGTAAGTATAACTAATCAAAAACTTAGAAGAAATTTCTCTGCTTGTGGCAAGCATCTCAAAATGAACCTTTTTCCAATAAAAAAATTTCATCACTTTTCAATTTTGCCTTTAATAAACAGTTTTTGCTGTATTTGTTTTTCAACCTAAAAAAGGAAATCCTTCACAAATATAAAAAAGTTATACATGCGTAAATTTAATAGTTTTAAAATCTGTTATTTCATTATTAGGTAAAAACACTATCATTTTTTCATAGTTACTATAGTTTCTTCTCGACAATAATTACGTCATTTCCGCTAAAATAATTAGCAATAAAACAAAAAACCTTGCAATAAAGATTGCAAGGTAAATAGCGTTTAATATTCCATTAAGGTAATCATATCATAGTCTTTAATTTTGTCGCGACCATGTAAGTCCATTAGTTCGATTAAAAAAGCACAGCCTACAACTACACCGCCTAATTCTTCAACTAATTCTGTAGTAGCTTTAATCGTCCCACCAGTTGCCAGTAAATCATCACAAATTAAAACACGTTGACCAGGCTTAATCGCATCTTCATGTAATGTCAATGTATCTGTACCGTATTCCAAATCATAAGTAACTTCAATAGTTTTTCGTGGTAGCTTTCCTTTTTTACGAACCGGAGCAAAACCAACCCCTAATTCATAAGCAACTGGACAACCGACGATAAAACCGCGTGCTTCTGGTCCAACAACCATATCAATTCTTTTTTCTTTAGCATAATCTACGATTTGCTTTGTCGCTTCACGGTAAGCCATACCATCAGCCATTAAAGGTGAGATGTCGCGAAAAATAATACCTTCTGAAGGGTAATCGGGAATACTTGCAATGTAATCTTTTAAATCCATGTTTTTTCCTCCTAGTTTTCAAACCAAGTTTTTAAAGTTGCCATATCACTTAGCAATAAAAATTCTTCTGTTTTAATTTTTTGTTGTCTACGTTTATATATCTCACTAGTAGTTAGATCTTTTTTTTCACCAACGTCTAATTGACGTAAAAGACCATCGCTTATTGTAACAAATTCTAAATCAAAAAACACCTGAATCATAAAAATTAGCAGTTTTTCTGGTATTTTTAAAAATTGCGCAATATTAGTTAGTTTATAACGAACATCTAAAGTGTCTTGTTGCGCAATTAATTTAAAGAGCCGACTATATTGTTCCCGAGTTCCCAATCCATCTAAATAGGCATCATCACTGGCAGTTAAAATTAAATATAACTGACGAAAATCAGCTAATGATATAATTTCTTTTAATAAGGTTGCCTCATTAGGACAATCTAAAAAAGCCACACTAGAATAGTTTTTTTCTTGCACTAATAGATTTAAATTTGGTAGATCTTTGAAATGATGCACATTTGTTACAATTTGATCACTTATCTCTGAAGGTATTTTATTGCCAAAGTAAATACAAAGTGTATCAGTTGAAAAATGAAGTTGTTGCCATTTTTTCTTTGCCCTTAAGTCGATTACTTGTAATCCCACAGCAGTAAAATCTACTAATTGCAATTGAGGAGACTGCCGCCCATTCCATTCATTAATTTGCAACTGACCAACAACAGAAAGTTCATTATTTTCCATTGCAGCTAATTGATTCCCAAAGCCAAAACCGATCGTAGTCAATGGTGTTTGTTCACTACCAATGATGTTGAACTTCAGATGGGTATTATTAGCTCCGATTGTTTTTAAGTCAATTGCATGGACGCCTTGTAACATAAAGTACGGTTGTGGATTATCCATACCAAAAGGTGCCAATTTTTTCAATTCTTTAACGAGGGCAATAGTTGCATCGGCAACATTTATCATACTATCAATTACTAGTGTGTTGCCAGTTAGTAAATCTTTATGTTCCTGAGCAAAGTCAGCAACCTTGTCTTTGAATTCTTCTAATGACGTAAGCGGAACACTAACCCCGACCGCAGCATGATGCCCCCCAAAACTTGTAAATAATTCGCGCATGCCATCTAACATGGCAAACATATTTAAAGATTCCACACTACGACCAGAACCTTTGGCGATTCCATCTTCTTTAATGGTTAAAACAAGCGCAGGTTTTCCAGTTTCTTTTAAAATCCTTCCTGCAACAATTCCTAACACACCTTCATGCCAACCAGATTTGGCAACGATATGAATTGCATCTTGCGGATTAATTAATGCCAGTGCTTCTTTGGTAATTTCTTCCACTAGCAATTTGCGTTTTTGATTAATTTCATCTAATTTTTTTGCTAGAGATTCCGCTTGGACCGCATCAAACGTTTTTAACAAAGTTACCGCTTCATTCGGATCGGATAAACGACCAATCGCGTTTAAGCGAGGTGCCAAAGCAAAACCGATACTTTGCTCATCTAGTTTATTTTCTTCAATACCGCTGATTTTTAGTAGCGCTTGTAAACCCAATCTTTCTGTTTGTTGCAAAACTTTTAGACCATACGTTACTAAAACCCGATTCTCGTCAGTCAACGAAACCATATCTGCAACTGTTCCAATAGCAACTAAATCCAAAAATTCAGCTGGTACCTCTTCTAATAAAGCGCAAGCTACTTTAAATGCCACCCCAACACCTGCCAATTCACCGAATGGATAATTTCCAGCTGGGTGTCGCGGGTGAATAATCTCAAAAGCTGCCGGCAATTCTCGTGGTAATTCGTGATGGTCAGTCACAATAACATCTACCCCTTGTGAATTAGCATAGCTAATTGCCTCGTGGCCTGAAACTCCATTATCGACCGTAATAATTAACTGAATTCCCGCAGCAATTTTTTCTTGGTAAACTTTCAAATTAGGGCCATAGCCATCTTTAAAACGATTCGGTAAATAAAAGGAAACATCAGCTCCTAGAAGCTCTAATGTCTCTGTCATAATTGTCGTACTTGTTATGCCGTCAGCGTCATAATCCCCATAAACCAAAATTCGCTCACCATTCATGACAGCTGCCTGGACGCGATCAACAACCTTGTCCATTCCAAACAATTCAAATGGGTCATGCAACTGATTAAGTTGAGGTTGTAAGAAGGCCATCAACTGATCTTCGGTTTGAATATCACGTTGCCAAATTAGTTTTGCCAAAGTTGTATTTAAATTATATTTCTCACAAATCTGAATAAATTCTTTTGGCACTTCCTTGGCTTCTGGAAGTTGCCAATTATACATAGAGCTACTCAAAAAATCACTCCCAACCAGATTATTATAGCAAAGAGAATACAGGTTGGAAAGTTTTCCGCCATGATGAATGAATTTTATTTAAAGCAAAAATAACGACATATGCGTAAACCAATCAAACAAAAAGAGTTAACCACCAAATTGATGGTTAACTCTTTTTGTCATTTTTGATTAAATAGCCCACCGGCTAGCCAGTCGCCAACATGTGGGAATAGCGTATAAAGCTGACTCGCTACTTGCATAAGGTGGGGGCGATTGATTTCCCTTTTATGCTTTTTGACACCTCTAATAATAGCTTGAGCTAATTTATCTGGTTCTAAGACGAAATTACCTAGATTTTCTAAATAATTGCCGCTAGGGTCAGCTTGTTCAAAGAAATGGGTTGCTACTGGTCCTGGATTAACCGTCATAACGTGAATGTTTGCTGGTTTTAACTCTAAACGCAAAGCATTAGAAAAGCCTAACACAGCAAATTTCGTAGCTGAATAAATAGCTGTTTTAGGTGTGGCCATTTTCCCAGCCATTGAAGCAATGTTAACGATACTTCCTGAACTGTTAGATTCTAACATCATTAATGCAACCTTTTGTGTTAAAACCATCATGCCCAAAACATTCACTTCAAACATTTGATAGGCTTTTGCCATATCAAAAGAAACAAAATCATCGAAAATTCCAAAGCCAGCATTGTTAATTAAGACGTCAATGCGACCAATTTCTGTTTGTACCTTATTTAACATTGCTTCAACACTTTCAGGTTGTGCAACATCCAACTGAAAGGCAAAAGCATCTTTCCCACTCAAACGTTCACATTGTTCTTTTACTTTACCTATTAAATTAATCCGGCGAGCACAAACAACTACGATTGCCCCATTTTTTGCCGCTTCGTAACAAAGTTGTTCGCCCAAACCACCAGAACCACCTGTAACTAAAACTACTTTATCTTGCAAATCCATCATGATCATTCCTTTATTTCATTTTGAAAGGGAATTTCAACAATATCAAAATCTTTGGCAATTTTTGTATTCGTAAAAATTTCTTGCGCTTCCTTTTCCAAATTAAGAGCATCTTGTGCTAAATAACGCGCACTAATATGCGTTAAGATTAATCGTTTAACTTGCGCTTTTTTGGCAACTTCTGCCGCTTGATGGGTAGTAGAATGAAAATAATTTCGAGCCATTATTGCTTCGTTTTTATTGAAGGTACTTTCATGAACCAAAACGTCTGCATATTCAGCTAAAGTAACTGAAGCACTACTTATTCGTGTATCCCCTAAAATTGTCACAATTCGTCCTGTTTTGGCAGCACCTACAAAATCCTTGCCCCTTATCATACGCCCATCTGCAAGTGTTACTGTTTCACCTCTTTTTAGTTGTCCAAAAATTGGCCCAGGTTTTATGTTCAAAGCTGCTAATTTATCTACCTGTAATTGTCCATCGTGATCATGCTCTTCTACCCGATAACCATAGCTATCAATTCCGTGATCTAATAAATCACAAATAACAGTAAACTGATTATCTCGAAAAACAACACCCGGCTTAACTTCGATAAATTTAAGCTTGTACGCCAAACGAGTTTGAGAAATTTTTAGAGCGTTCAACACAAATTGCTTAATACCTGTTGGTCCGTATATTTCAAGCACGTCGTCTCCTCCTTGAAAAGAACGACTACTAATCAAACCCGGTAATCCAAAAATATGATCGCCGTGTAAATGAGTAATAAAAATTTTTTCAATTTTGCGAGGACGAATATTAGTCCGCAAAATCTGCATCTGCGTTCCTTCCCCACAATCAAATAGCCAAACAGCATTGCGTTCATCTAATAATTTCAACGCGATACTCGTCACATTTCGATGTTTTGCCGGCACACCAGCACCAGTTCCTAAAAACTCTAATTCCATTATTCAACCTGGCTTTCTAAAAATTTAACCATGAGAGGTTCTTTAGTAGTATACCACGCTTCAAAGCCAAAATTTAAGATTGTTCTATTCTTTTTCTTCTGAGTTTTCTTCAGAATGGCTTTTTTTCCAACTATCTTTGGCTTTCTCGCTAGTTTCTTTTGTTACTTGTTGTGCTTTTTGGATTTCAGCTTGCACTTCTTCAAAATCAAAACGCGTAATTTCGCCATGCAATTGTTCAAATACAATTTTATTCAAAGGTCGATTGTCATCTTCTTCTGCAATTATAATTAATCCGGTCTGTCCTGGTGCAATTTTATTAAGTAAAAATTTGAATATGTCTTGTGCTTCACTGATTTCTTTTGCATCCCGTGTAGCACCTATCATGCTACC
Source organism: Enterococcus saigonensis (assembly GCF_011397115.1). Lineage (NCBI taxonomy): Bacteria > Bacillati > Bacillota > Bacilli > Lactobacillales > Enterococcaceae > Enterococcus > Enterococcus saigonensis. The sequence goes on from NZ_AP022822.1 coordinate 1,488,059, forward strand.
TCCAAACCAACCTAGTAAAATTGCCAAAGGACTAATGAGCACACCGACTAACATCCCAATGAAACCGCCCTTAGAGGCATTATCATTACCAGTAAAATCCATAAAATCTTCAATTTTAAATTGGTGACTACCATCATCTTGATGTGTAACCACTGCCATTTGCTCACCTTTTAATTCTCGTTTTAACACTAATTGTTTCACTTCTGAAAAAGCCTGGTAACTTTCAGATGAAACCTCGAAATTCATTACAATAACACGTTTACTCATTTTTTTCCTCCTTACAATAGCTCACTGCTATTACAAATTTCTTTCTTTAATTGAGTGTACCAGTTAAATCAAGGAAAGAAAAAAGAAAAGCAATCCAAAATGAAATATATCTAAATGATTGCCTTAAGGGCCGTTTTAGATTATTTCAAATTGTTTTGCTTTTCTACCATCAACTATTCAACAAATTCAAATTCAAAATTACCAATGCGGACGATGTCGCCATCTTTTGCTCCTCGCGCTCGCAGTGCTTCATCAACACCAAGTCCACGTAATTGACGCGCAAAACGCATTACCGTTTCATCATGAGCAAAATTTGTCATTTGGAACAACTTCTCAATCTTGTCACCACTTAACACCCATGTTGCATCTGGTTCCCGCGTAATTTCAAATTCTGGGGTATCTGATTGATAACCATAATGTACCACATCTTCTTCCATTTCTTCGTCATATAAAGGAAATTCTGGTGTTGTTTCCAACAAGTCAGCAGTCGCATTCAATAATGCCTGTAAGCCATTTTTAGACACAGCAGAAATTGGAAAAATTGGGATATCATTTGCAAATTCATCTGTTTTCAGCAGTTGTAATTTTTCTTTAAATTGTTTTAAATTTTCTGCTGATTCTGGCATATCCATTTTATTTGCTACAATGATTTGTGGACGCTCCAATAAACGCAAATTATGACTTTCCAACTCTTTATTAATTGCCAGATAGTCATCATAAGGATCTCGTCCTTCCATACCACTCATGTCAATCACGTGTAAAATAACACGTGTGCGTTCAATATGGCGCAAAAATTGTGTGCCTAAACCGACTCCTTGCGAGGCTCCTTCAATTAAACCAGGCAAATCAGCCACAGCAAAACTTCTACCATCACTTGTTGTCACCATTCCTAAATTGGGAACAAGCGTAGTAAAGTGATACGCACCAATCTTAGGACGAGCCGAAGAAATTACAGAAAGTAACGTTGATTTTCCGACAGAAGGAAATCCTACTAAACCCACATCTGCTAAAACTTTTAATTCCAATTCAATTTTACGTTCTTGCCCAGGTTCGCCATTTTCGGCAAGCTCGGGTGCTGGATTACGGGGTGAGGCAAAACGAGTATTTCCGCGTCCACCACGTCCACCATGGGCTACTACGAGTGTTTGACCTTCTGTGACTAAGTCTCCTAAAAGTACACCTGTCTCAGCATCACGAACGGTTGTGCCTGGTGGAACTTTCACATAAGTATCTTCTGCACCTCGACCGTGCATCCCTTTACTCATACCATTTTCACCTGGAGTGGCTTTAAAATGACGATTAAAACGAAAATCCATCAAGGTGCGCAAACCTTCATTAACAACTAAAATAACGTCACCACCACGACCACCGTCACCACCGGCTGGTCCACCATCTGGTACATACTTTTCTCGACGAAAAGCAACCATTCCGTCGCCACCTTTACCAGCTTTGACATCAATTGTTACTTGATCTAAAAACATGGACATTTTTTGTCCTCCATTCTATTCCCATAAATTAAGTCTTCATTATTGTAACGACCTTATGCTCATTTGTCTATAATTTTAAAATTATAGCATTTTATTCGTACTGACTTAAAAAGCTCTTAATTTTTTCTTGATAACGTTTTGAGTCTTTATTAAAACTTTGTGCATGCGCCGCACCTTCTACTACCCATTTTTCTTTTGGTCCATTTGTTGCATTATAAACCTTATCCAACATGTTAAAAGGTACGAAATTATCAGCAGAACCGTGGATAAATAACATTGGTGTTTCATTTTTTGCAAGTTGCTTTGTTACGTCTCCTTCAGTAAAGAAAAAACCAGCCCGCAATCGTGTTACTAAATTGGTAACAGGAATGATTGGAAATGTTGGCAGATCAAACAGTTGATGATATTGGTAAATCAATTCATCCTGAATACTGGAATAGCCACAATCTTCTATAATAGCTTTAACATTAGATGGTAATTTTTCACCAGAAGTCATCATCACCGTTGCTGCCCCCATACTAACACCATGTAAAATAATAGTTTCTTTAGAACTGGATTTCGTTAAAACCGTATTAATCCATTTGAGATAGTCTTTGCGCTCGGGCCAGCCAAAACCAATATAGTCCCCTTGACTTTTTCCGTGTCCTCTTGCATCTGGTACTAACACGTTATAGCCAAGTCTGTGATACATATCGGCGAACTGATACATAGATTCTGCATCTCCCATATAACCATGAGCAATAATTGCTGTTTTGTTATTATCTCGATCTGCTGGCAAATAGATACCTCGCAATTTTAATCCCTCAGCGCTTGTTATATACCAATTTTTTCTCGTACTACCATTAAACCACGTTAAAGCGGCATCGGTGGGTTTCTTATCAGCAGCAGCCTCTGCCTCGTTATCATTGGCTAAAAAGTCTTTTTCAGACGGTACAAAAGCATAATTATAGAAATAATTCCCCGCAAATGTTAGTCCACCTGTTATTACTATTAACACAATACCAATGGTAATCCATACTTTTTTCATTTCTTTTCCTCACTTACAGATTAATCACAAACAGTGTTTTTTGGTTGGTGGTGGTAAGCAAAGGCTTCTTTAATATCTTCTTTTGAAGTTCGTGCCAGAGATAATTTTAATTTTTTCGATTCTGTTTGATCAAAAAAATCAGCATCTCGAGTTTCTACACCAGGCGTAACGGTTGTATCCAAAGCTTCACAATAGACGAAAAGTTTATAGACATAGGTCAAACTTTCTGGATAATCATGTTTGGTCTTATCTTTAACAGCTATTAACTGCAAGGGCTTAACAGAAATCCCCGCTTCTTCTAGCGTTTCTTTTGCAGCAACTTCAAAAGGCGAATAGCCAATATCTCCCCAGCCTCCTGGAAGTGTCCAACTATTATCACTTTTTTCCTTTACTAATAAAAGTTTATCCTCCACAAAAACAACGCTACGAACGTCTACTTTAGGAGTAGCATAACCATCATCTGTATAAAGATATTGTTGAATCTGTTCGTCATCCCAATTTGTCAATAAATTCATTAACTTACTTGTTACTATTAACAATTGCTCATAGCGTTCTTGGTCAAAGACATCACGCCCATACTTTTTTCCCGATTGACCTATTCCTTGTAATTCATTTAATAAAAGTGCCAGTTGCTTTTTCATCCTCACACCTCCAACTTCATTATTATACAAAAAAACTTTAACTATAGGGCACCACGGAAAAAGAATTATGAAAATATTGAAAAATGATGCTACTTTGGTAAAGATTAACTAAAAAAACCCAGTTTGCATCATCGCCAGACAAAAAAATAAAACTTACCTTTTGTTTAGCTAAAAATCGATGCAACCGGGTATTAAGTATACTTATTATTTATTTTCAATTAATTTAAAACTTGACCAAGGTTTTAAGAAATTCAATAAAAATAGTTCATCAGCGCTGATACGTCCTACGACATTTACGCGCCCATCATTTTTCATCTCTTTTAAGGCAATTTGTGTCTCACCTTTATATTGGCCATAGCCCACATTATCAATTAATACATCCCCACGTGACATATCTAAGGTATTATGAGCTGGAAATGGTTTATCTTTGTAATAAACACGTGTCATTGTTGAGCGTAAAATATATTCTGAACGATCACCACGATAACTATGCAAATTGTCAAACAAACAAATCCGTTCATCTTCTGTAATATCCTGGGCAGGATCAACTTTCAAACTAGGATATTCGGCAAAGAAAGCTTCTGACATTGCTTTTAATTCTGCTTCAGATGCGTAAGCATTCCCCACTGAAATATCATCAATTAAACCAGTTAACATGAAATGTTTGACTTGCGTAGCAATTTCTAAATTACGATGATCTTCTAATGTGCATAGACCATCTTGTGTTGGCCAAGGACCAAAAGTCGCAGCATGGGAGTTGACAAAAGCCATTGTATTTAGATTATATTTACGGAATTTTTCAGAACAAAAGACAAAGTGATCATAGCTCAAACCAGAGTAGCGATGTGGATAAAAGTTATGCGAACCTAACAAGTTATTAGTATTAGGCGAGTAGCTCATAATATTATCGACATAATTTGTTCCTTGGCTCATATTAATTTCAATTTTGATTCCATAGGGATTACGCGTCATTTTCGCTTCTTCTGCTCCAGTAAAGCCAAGGTCTAAACGAACCCCATATGCACCCATCTCATCGAAAAAAGAAAGATCATCATAAGAAATACCCAATTGCTCAAAAAGACCAGGATTAATATCGACCATAACTTCCATTTTCAAACTATTGGCATAATCTACGACTTTTTTAAAGCCGGTCAAAACTTTTTCTTTATCACCATCAATTTCCAAAAGGCTGGTGAAGACGCGTTTAAAACCGTATTTATGTGCCAAATCTAAATATGCTTTATCCTTTTCAAATGTTGAACGTTCCGGATAAACTGAGATTCCTAATTTTCCCATTACCAATTTCCTCCTTGAGGTTTACAATTTTGAATGCTCTTACATTATAACAAAAGCGCTTTAATTGGTCTACACCTTTGTATTTATCTTTTTATTTTGAGCGTTACTCACGACTGGTCAAACATTTTTTTATTTGTTATCCTTTAACTATCATAGATAAAAGGAGCTACACACATGATTAAAAAACATATTTTTGGGACGGCAGTGTTATTTTCAACACTTTTTGTCATCGCAGGATGCAATTCAAATAACCATACTGCATCTTCTAGTTCCTCTTTAGCAACAACTACTGAAACTTCAGAAAAAATTGACGTCAATAAATTGGATTTACCTCAACTAGATCCTGCAGTAAAAGACAATGAAGACTTAGTTGAATTGCAAACAGATAAAGGAAATATCAAAATCAAATTATTTCCAGAAATTGCACCAAAAGCTGTCGAAAATTTCATAACACACGCTAAAAAAGGTTATTATAATGGTTTAACTTTCCATCGCGTGATTAATGATTTCATGATTCAAGGTGGCGACCCTAAAGGTGACGGTACTGGTGGCGAAAGTATTTGGGGTGAAGGTTTTGGTGCAGAACCTTCCAACCAGCTTTATCATATTCGCGGAGCACTAGCTATGGCACAATCTCAACAACCTAATAGTATTGGCAGTCAATTTTATATCGTTCAAAATAAAGATGATATGAGTGATGGTCTTTTAAAAGAATGGATTCCTAACAAAATTATTGAAGCGTATAAAAAAGGAGGATATCCTTCTTTGGATGGCAGCTATACAGTTTTTGGTCAAGTTACAGAGGGTATGGATGTAGTTGATAAAATTGCGGCTGTAAAAACTGACGGTAATGATAAACCAGAAACACCTGTAAAAATCAAAACGATTAAAGTTTTGCAAGAAGCTAAAACAAAATAAAAAAGTCCTACAAAGAAAATGCCTGCATCTCTCTTTGTAGGATTTTTTTATGAAATTTTAGTATTTATTTAGTTTGCTCCTACAATAAATGTGAAAATACAATCGGCGACTTTTCTATCTGCTATCGTTGCCACAGCATTAGCAGTCCCAACATTGCCCTTCATCTTTGTGATTGTAAATCGTAAAGTCAAAGTATTTCCCGGACGAACTAGCTCATAAAAATGAGCTGCCTTAATGCCACCAATATAAGCTGTCTGTCCTAGGAATTCTGGTGACTTTAAAATTAATATTGAACCGGCTTGTGCCAAAGTTTCTAGAACTAAAGTTCCCGGCATATGAGGGTTATCCGGCTGGCTCTGACAAAAATCTTCATTGTAAGTAAGCTGCTTTTCTGCAACGATTTCTTTTCCTGCTAAAAGCGAAGTAACTTTATCAATATATAAAATGGGGAAGCGATTTGGAATCAATTCCTTAACCTCGGTAACTGTTAATGTTTGGTTCATAAGAACCCTCCTTGTTTTTTTCTTGTTTGTAAAATAGTATAAAACAATCTATTTTGATTATCAAAGTATCATATCTCTTTATTTGATGCAAATTTATAAACCTAGCTAAAAAAATAGTTTGACAATCAAACAATTTTATCTAATAATAAGAAATCATATGGAACAAATAATGGAATTATTTATTTTGATTATTCAAGGAGTGTACACATGAGTTTATTAGCTGGAAAAAAAGTTGTCGTTATGGGCGTTGCCAATAAGCGTTCTATCGCCTGGGGCTGCGCCAAAGCATTACAAGAGCAAGGCGCAGAAGTTATTTATACTTATCAAAACGACCGCATGGCCAAACAATTAGAAAAACTTGTTGGAACTGAAGCATTTAAAGTTCAATGTGATGTTGCCAGTGATGAAAGTATTGCAGCATGTTTTGCAAACATTGGTGCTTACGCCGGTGAAATTCACGGCGTTGTGCACGCTGTTGCTTACGCGAATAAAGAAGATCTGTCTGGTAGTGTTGTTGATATTGCGCGAGAGGGTTATGCACTAGCTCAAGATATTAGTTCTTATTCACTGATCGCAGTAACACGCTACGCGAAAAATATTTTAGCTAAAAATAGCGGTATCGTAACTATGAGCTACCTAGGCTCACAACGGGCTGTGCCAAATTACAATATGATGGGCATTGCAAAAGCAGCGCTAGAGGCCTCAGTCCGGTATCTAGCGGCTGAATTATCACCAGAAGGTATTCGAGTAAACGGTATTTCTGCTGGCGCGATCAAAACTTTAGCTGTAACAGGCGTTAAAGATTATCAAAAACTAATCCAATTATCTGAAGAAAGAACGCCAGATAACGTTGGCGTAACAATCGAAGAAGTCGGAAATACCTGTGCTTTCCTAATTAGTCCAGCATCTAGCGGTATTATCGGGGAAATTATTTTTGTCGATAAAGGAGTCCATTTGTCTTAGTTAGCTTTATGAAAGACCATAGTTTTAAAGCAGCCTTAAACTTTGTTTTACCTTGAGCTTAAGGCAAGTTGAAAAACTATGGTCTTTTTTGGCGGACATTTTTTGTAATAAAATTGACTTTATCGAGTTAATAGCGAAAAACTTGTACTCAAAAAAACGAGAGTATAATCTACTGTTACCGTTCGTTTCTCCCCTTTTTTTCGATGTTCTTGTAAAAATCAGCAAATTCCAATATTAAAGAAAACGATTACAGTGCCCTTTACTTTCGCTATGCTAATTTTAATTGGTCAAAAAAATGCTGGAGGAAATTATATGTCGTATCAAGAAATGCTTTTTAGCTTCTTAGGTGGTCTGGGAATTTTTCTATTTGGTATTAAATACATGGGAGATGGTTTACAAAAAGCTGCTGGTGATCGTCTACGCGAAGTGTTGAATAAATTCACTTCGACCCCCTTGCGCGCTGTTTTAGCGGGGATTGTTGTTACGGGCTTAATTCAAAGTAGTTCTGGAACAACAGTCCTAACTGTTGGTCTAGTGAGCGCTGGTTTTATGACATTGCGTCAAGCCATCGGCGTTATTATGGGCGCTAACGTAGGAACAACAGTGACAGCCTTTATCATCGGGTTTAACTTAAGTGCATACGCGTTACCTATCATTGGTATTGGGGCTATTCTTTTGTTTTTTACCAAACGAAAACTATTTCAAAATACGGGGCAAATATTATTTGGTTTTGGCTGCTTATTCTTTGGTCTTAAATTAATGGGAACGAGTATGGAGCCTTTAAAAGATTTACCACAATTTAACGATTTAATGATTAATGTCTCCCACCATCCGGTATTAGGCGTGGGCATTGGAACCCTTTTAACAATGGTTTTGCAGAGTTCTAGCGCCACAATTGGAATTTTACAACAACTCTATGCCCAAAATAGTCTAGCTTTAGGCGCTGCCTTGCCAATTTTATTTGGGGATAACATTGGTACTACAATCACAGCCGTAATTGCAGCGCTGGGTGCAAGCATCGCAGCTAAGCGAACTGCTGGGGCGCATGTAGTCTTTAATTTAGTAGGCGCAATTATCTTTACCATACTACTAGCACCTTTTACGCGGGTAGTTATTACGATGACAAATGTTTTAAAATTAAATCCCAGTATGCAAATAGCCTTTGCTCATGGTTTGTTTAATATTTCTAATTTAGCTATTCAATTTTGGTTTATTCCGCAAATTGAACTGCTCGTGAAAAAAATTATTCCAGGTACCGAAAAATCGCTAGATATTCGTATGGTGGAGTTAAACGAAGACTTTTTATATACTTCCCCAAGTATCGCCTTGCGTCAAGCTTCAAACGAAGTTATTCAAATGGGAAATTATGCACTTGAGGCATTAACTGCTACAAAAAAATTCTATGCTACCCCCACCGAAGATGGAAAAGATGATGTTTTACAATACGAAGATGCTATCAATCAATTTGATGTGGAATTAACTGATTATTTAGCTAAAACTGCTACTGTGGCACTTTCACAAACTGAAAGTCAGGAACAAGCGATGTTACTAGAATTCACCAAAGACTTTGAGCGGATTGGTGACCATTGTAAAAATATTATCAGTTTCATCGAAGAAGCTTGCCATTTAGAGCAAAAACAACGTAACAAAGAAAAACGCAATGGTAATATGTCAAAAAATAGTCGTAGAACCCTACTGTTATATGATGAAGATTTAATTTTATTATTTGATAAGGTTTTAAAAAATATTCGAGATGCGCTCATCGTTTTAGAAACAGATGACCATGATCTTGCGGCAAAGATTCTTTTGCGAGAAAAAGAGGTAAATGAACTAGTTGATTTACTGAGAAAAAAATATTTCCGTCTAATGAGTTCAGGCCACGGCAGGGCAGCTGATAGTGTCTTATTTATTGATATCAGTTCGAATTTAGAACGAAGCAGCGATCGCACCTTGCATATTGCCAAGTATATTTTAGGAAATGTGTACGGTTTTAAAGCGCCAGTTACTTATTTACAACAAACAAATAACCATTAGTTGTCTGTCCCTACAAAAACTTAATACTCTCTAAGAATTAAAAAAATGAAAAGCTGTCAGCAAATTGGCAGTTTTTTTATAGCCTTTTTGTTAAGATAAATAGTGCAAATGATTTATTACAATTAGAATAAAAGATATTTAAGGGAGGATTTTGATGTTATACATTGCAGCACAAACAACAGACTCTACTGGTTCTGCTATTACTGAACCGGCAGTCCGACAATTAAACGCCTTTCAACGCTGGTGGGGAACTATTAATTGGGAGAACGTAACAGGACTATTAATTTCAAAAGGATTAATGATTATTTTTTTGATTATTTTATTCAGTGCTCTATTACGGCTTTGTGATTTTTTAGTCGAACGCAGTTATCAATCTTATCAAAAAAGGCAAAAATTCAGTGAAAGTCGTATGAATACATTAAACACTTTAATTCGCAATGTCATTCATTATACGTTGGGCTTTTTTTTCATCTATTCCCTACTATCCACTCTAGGTGTGCCCGTCGGTTCACTTCTAGCTGGAGCTGGAATTGCCGGCTTAGCAATTGGTCTTGGTGCCCAGGGATTTATGAATGATATCATTACCGGCTTTTTCATCATTATGGAGCAACAAATTGACGTAGGTGATTATATTATTTTGAGTAATTTAGCCATTGAAGGGACAGTTACTTCTGTAGGCATTCGTACACTAGAATTACGCTCGGCTAATGGAACTGTCCACTTTATCCCTAATCGCAATATTACGACTATTAGCAATAACTCACGTTCAAATATGCAAGTAATTGTGGACGTTCGTATTGACCCTAACGAAGGCCTAGATAAAATTAAAAGTGCGATTAAACGTGCAAATGATAAAATTTCCAAAACGTATCAAGCGGAAATCCAAACAGAACCAACTATTTTTGGCTTAGTTGATTTAGGTAATAGTAATTACGCGATTCGTACTACTTTTTACGTGTTAAATGGTCAGCAGTTCAAAATAAAAGAAGACTTACTAGCGGCCGCAATTATTGAATTAAATGCCGACGAACTCACGATTCCATCAACCCCAATTTTACCTGCAGCAAAATAAGTTATATATTAATCTCTTTTACGACAAAGGCCCCGCCAACATTGTTGACGGAGCCTTTGTTACGAATTCTTAGTCTTTAAATAACGAAGAGTTTATCCTTCTTTTTTTCTGCTTTTTCAACCAAACTATAACGCTTTTCAAGCTCATGAACCAAATGATTAGTCGCTTTCAATACTTCTTTACGGGTAATTATCCCCACAAAAATACGTTCGCTATTTACAATTGGTAAAAAAGCATTGTTCACCAATAGATGTAAGATATCTTCCAAATCAGCATCATCTCTAGCATAATCTACTCCAATTTCCATTACATCTGCTACTGTTAATCCAGCCAAATTATCGGTATCAATTTTTCTTAAATCAATCATTTTTCCAACAATATCATTTAAACCGATTAAGCCAACAAATCGATCATCTTTATCTAAAACCGGAATTTTCGAATAGCCTACTTTTGATAAAACTAATAATGCATGATCTAAAGGATTAGAATATAGCAATGATGCAACGTTTTCTGCTGGCACTAAAAAATTATCTTGATTTTCTAACAAAAGTTCTTGGACAGTGGTTCCTATCAAATTGATTGCCTCCATTTCCACCCAACCTACAATCTTATTGTACAAAAAAATTGTAAGGGGAAACATCTTGTCTCATTCGCCTTATGAAAATCTTACAGATTATTTTTTGAAACGGAAGTTCAATTCGCTAACTGCTATATGAGTGCGATCGTAATACTGTATCTCCCAGCTATCTGTCGTACTTTCAATAATGGCATAGCTTTGAATTTGAATAGGTCCTCTTGGCTGCGAGATACTGCCTGGGTTTAAATACAAACATCCTTTTACCGCTTCACAACCAATTTGATGGGTATGACCAAAAAGACAAATATCTGCTTGTTTCTCTTTGGCTTCTAGCGAAACTTGGGTTAAACCAAAACGAACATTCGATAAATGTCCATGAGTCATGTAAATTATATCCTGTGGCGTTTTAACCACTAGATATGATTTGAAGCCAGGATCAAAATCACAATTACCTGTAACGACATTATAAGTTTGAAACAATTCATCATTACTCGGTAATTCTGAATCGCCACAATGAAAGAAATAATCCACTTCGTTACGACGATGGTTTAAGATATCAACTAAGATTTCCCGATCACCATGATTATCACTAACTACTAAATATTTCATAGTCCACTCCTTTTATTTTCTTTTTAAAAATTTTAAAAAGACGTTTTATGCTTCTAACCATGTACGCCACTCTTTTTGCAGTTTTTTCATAGCTTGTCCCCGATGACTAATTGCATTTTTTTCAGTACGACTTAATTCAGCCGCTGTTTTTTCCATCCCTTGCGGAATAAATAGCGGATCATAGCCAAAACCGTCATCACCTCTTGGAATTCTGCCTATCCGCCCCGGCCAATCTGCTGAGACAGATAAACTATTTTTTTCAGGAGCAGCAAAAACCAATGTGCAGTGAAAATGTGCAGTACGATCTTCATCTGGAACATGTGTTAATTCATGAAGTAATTTAGCGTTATTGGCAGCATCGCTTTTCATTTCACCAGCAAATCGCGCTGAATACACGCCAGGCATTCCGTTTAAAGCATCGACTGATAAACCAGAATCATCTGCCAATACTGGTCGGTTTAAAAGGTGAGCAATCGTTTCAGCTTTTAAACGAGCATTTTCTTCAAAGGTATGTCCAGTTTCTTCTACTTCAGGAATTTCCGGGTAGTCCAATAACGTTTTAACCTGGTAACCAGCCGCGCTAAACAAAGCATCAAATTCTTTTGCCTTACCAGGATTTTTAGTAGCAATAACAATTGTTTTAGGATTCTCATTTATTATCACTTCTTTTAAAGCTACGTTACCCAACAATGCTTCTTTTTGAAAAGCAATTAGGTCGTTAATGGCATGTTTTGCATAAACTAACATTTCATTTAATTCTTCACCATTAAAAGTACTTTCTTCTCCCGTTCCTTGCAACTCTACAAATTGACCACTTTCTGTCATAACGACATTCATGTCAACAGACGCTTCAAAATCTTCAACATAATCCAAGTCTGTTACACACGTCCCATCAGATAAAATGCCCACACTAATAGCCGCTAAATGTTCTTTAATCGGGTCTTCTGTTAACACATTAGCCTGAAGGAGTTTATTTATCGCCAAGCGCAAAGCAACAAATGCCCCCGTAATACTGGCTGTTCTAGTTCCCCCATCAGCTTGTAGTACATCACAATCCACAATAATACTTCTTTCACCCAATTTTTCTAAATCAACAACAGCTCGCAATGAGCGTGCGATTAAACGTTGGATCTCCATCGTTCGACCAGATAACTTTCCTTTGGCACTTTCGCGCCGATTGCGAGTCTGTGTCGCCCGAGGGAGCATACTGTACTCTGCATTTACCCAGCCCTTACCAGTATCTCTTAAAAAATGTGGCACGCGTTCCTCAATTGTAGCAGAACAAACTACTTGCGTATCTCCAAATGAAATAACCACCGAACCTTCAGGATGTTTAAATACATTTGTCTTAATTATTACAGGACGAATCTGTTGTACTTGGCGACCATCATGTCTCATTCTTCTAATTCCCTTCCAAATCTACATGTTTTGATTGAACAAAAATATCATTCAACCATTCATTAGCAATTTCATCAAACATTTTTGTTGAACCAGTAGTATAAAACTCATAATTAGGCGTTTTATTATCGCTACTATTAGCTATTGCAAAGTAGTCCAACAAAACACTAACTTCCCCTACTGTTTCCGCGCCCGAATCAATTAAGTGCACATTACTTCCTACGATGTTTTGAATAATTGGACGCAATAAAGGATAGTGGGTGCACCCTAAGATTAATGTATCCATCCCACTATATTGTAAAGGCAACAATGTCTCGGCTACTACTTTTTTTGCCACAGGTGAAGAAAACTGATTACTTTCAACCAACGGGGCGAATTTAGGACAAGCCAAACTATGAACAGTTATATTGGGCGTCTTGCTTTGAAGTGCTTTTTGATAAGAAGCACTTTTAATAGTTCCTTCGGTTCCGATTACACCAATTTTATAGTTATTAGTTGCTTTTACAGCAGCTCTTGTTCCTGGCAAAATAACGCCGACTACTGGAATTTGGATTTCTTGACGAATAATATCTAATGCAACTGCTGTCGCAGTGTTACAAGCTATTACTAAAAGTTTAATCTCTTTTTGGATTAAAAATCGTGTCATCTGTCTTGTAAACGCAATCACTTGCTCTGCAGGTCGGGGACCATAAGGACAACGAGCCGTGTCACCAAGATAAATCAAATTTTCATTTGGCAATTGTTTTAATGCTTCTTTTAAAACGGTCAATCCGCCCACACCGGAATCAATCAGACCGATTGCGCGCTTATTTCCCATATTCTTCATCCCTTAGAATTTGAAACTTGATTGTTCCAAACTTGTTTTATTTCATTTCAGTGTCTCTATTTTCCCTTTTTTTATGTTTTTTTTCAAGTCCCGTCTCCTTTGATCCATTGGTTGGTAAAGAGAAAAATTAGCGGTCTTTATAAAATCATTCTGAATTGACTTTGCTAATTCAAGAAAAATCCAGTAGCTTTTTCTTGAATTAGCAAAGATTAACTCTAAGAAAAGGCCACTGGATTTTAAGATTTAATAATTATATTGTCTTGTTTCCAAATATTTAGAAACTAAAGACAAAGCATAACAGACAATGAAATAAGCGATTGTCATAGCTAAAAACATTGGTAAAACATAATTTTCATTTTGACCATAAATAATCTTTGCATTGTGTGTTAGTTCCGGTAACGAAATAATCACAGCAAGCGAAGTATCTTTAATTAACGAAATTAACTGGCTGACAATTGCTGGAATCATTGATTTAAAAGCTTGAGGAACAACAATTGAGCGCATTGTCTCCACGTATGTTAATCCCGTCGATAACCCTGCTTCCATCTGACCTTTTGGTACGGCATTCAACCCCGCGCGAAAAACTTCAGAAAGCATTGCAGACTCAAAAATACTCAATGCCACCACTGCTGACCAGAAAATATCAAAGCAGATACCAATTTGTGGTAAAGCAAAATACGTGAAGAAAATTATTAGTAATAGTGGTAAATTTCGAATAATATCAACAACTACACCTAAAATTTTAGATAGAAAGGGAATATTACTAAAACGAATAACGCCGATAAAACCACCGATGATAAAACTAAAAATAATTGATAGCACTGAAACCTCGACAGTCACTCGTAAACCATCCATCAAAAAACGCATATTAACAAAAGAAAATGCATCAAAAAAGTTCATTTAACCGCTCCTTTCTAGCCAGTTATGGCCCATTTTTTCTCTAAATGATTCATCAAATAAGAAAGTGGCAATGTTAAAACCAAATAAAACAAAGCAACAATAATATAAGTGTCAAAAGTATTAAACGTCGTACTAGCAATTAAGTCGCCTTGATACATTAAATCAAGACCAGCAACCATGGCTAAGACAGAAGAGTTTTTTACTAAATTGATAAACTGATTTCCTAATGGCGGCACCACAATCTTAAATGCTTGCGGTAGCACAATGTAACGCATTGTTTGACTATAAGTCAGTCCTTGCGAAAGTCCTGCTTCTGTCTGTCCTTTTGGCACAGTTTGAATTCCAGAACGCACTGTTTCTGCGATAAAAGCTGATGTATAAATAATTAGACCGATAGTTCCAGCTTGAAATCCGTCAATTTGCACCCAGTATAAAGGAACTACAACAAAGAAAAACATTGCAATAATTAATAAGGGAATGTTACGGAAAAATTCAACATACGCCTGTGCCAAAAACTTTATTAACCGGTTACTAGACAATTGTAAAATTGCCATTAATGTACCAATAATTAAGCTAAAGAAAAGGGCAATTATACTGGAATAGATTGTAAATTTGAACCCTTCAAAAAACATACCACTGTATTCTTGAAATAATGTCAGCATAACTGGCCTCCTTTATTTTACTTTCCCAGTATTATCATTTGGGAACCATTTATTATATATTTCATCATACGTACCATCTTGGTGCATTTCATCTAAGGCTTTATTTACTTCTTTTAAAAAGTTATCTTGCCCTTTATTAATGGCAATACCATATGGCTCTTGTGTAAACGTACTTCCGGTCAATTTATAGTTTTTATTCTCTGAAGCCATTCCTAATAAAATTGCATTATCAGTCGTCATAGCATCTCCTTGGCCAGACTGTAAAGCAGTAAAAGCTTCAGCATAATTTTCCAACTCTAAAATCTTAGCATCTGGTGCATGTTGCCGAATATTGACTGCAGAAGTTGATCCTTTAACGGCCAGAACAGTATCATTTCCTGTTAAACTATCAACATCGGTAATTTTACTATCCTTTGGTACTAACAGTGACTGACCAGCATCAAAATAAACTTGTGAAAAATTCACTTGTTTTTTTCTCTCTTCTGTAATGGTCATAGTCGCAATTATGGCATCGATATTTCCGTTTTTTAACAATGGAATTCGCGTCTTAGAAGTTACTTCAACAAAAATTGCATTCCCATCACGACCAAGAATTTTTTCTGTAATGGCCCGCGCAATATCAATATCAAAACCTTTTACATCATTAGTTGTGACATCCATCATGCCAAACAAACGGGTATCGTATTTTACGCCCCAAATGATTTGATTGTTTTCTTTACTAACTTTTGAAATATCTTGGTCTGCAACGCTTTTACCACAACCACTTAGTAAAAACAGCACCGTTGCAAAACCAAATACAAATGAAAAGATTTTTTTCATTCACTTTCCTCCGATCCTTACAATTGCAAAACAAAGCCAAGAACAAGCTTAATGATTATTACTTTCTTAATGATTAATTACTTTACTAATAAATTGTTTTGCCCGATCTGTCTGTGGATTGTTAAAGAAATTCTCCACATCCCGACTTTCTTCTACCACTTCTCCGTCAGCCATAAAGACAACACGGTCAGCCACCTCTTTGGCAAAACCCATTTCATGAGTAACTACAATCATGGACATACCGTCTTTGGCAATCTTTTTCATTACGTTTAAAACATCTCCAATCATTTCAGGATCTAATGCTGAAGTTGGTTCATCAAACAAAAGCATTTGTGGTTGCATCGCTAGACCGCGAGCAATAGCAACCCGTTGTTGTTGACCGCCAGATAGCATAGAAGGATAAGAATCTTTTTTGTCTAGCATGCCTACACGATCTAACAAACGCTCTGCTAAAGCAATTGCATCCTGTTCATTTTGTTTCAAAACTTTAATTGGAGCCAATGTAATATTTTCTAACACTGTTTTATTAGGATATAAGTTAAAGTGCTGAAACACCATCCCAATGTTTTTTCTAATCTCCGTTAATTTGATATTTTTACTGTAAAGATCCTGATCATTAATTAATAAATGACCGGAAGAAATGCTTTCCAAACCATTGATACAGCGTAACATCGTACTTTTACCGGATCCAGACGGTCCGATTACTACGACTACTTCCCCTTTTTCGAAATTTAAATTAATATTTTTTAGCGCATGGAATTTACCGTAGTATTTTTCTACGTTTTGAAATTCGATCATAGACATTGGCGTCACTCCTGTTTTAAGTTTAAAATTTATTGATCTTTTAGTTTAAGTAGTATTATAAGCAAATTAAAAAACGTTTGTAAAGTTTTTTTGCAAAAAAAAATAGAATTGACTAATTTTTCTGACAATAATATTAACGTAACTTGGCAGTTTTTTTAACATCAAAATGTTACTTGTGTGCGCTTTCTAAGATAAAGACTCTATTCGTTTGACCGCTCCTCATTTTCCCAGTTTTAAGCATCAATTTCCAGTTATTTGCTTTTTTGTCAGTTGCCGGAAAGTTTAAAAAAAGGTACACTGACATATGTGAGAATAGAAATTAGAAAAAGGTGACGATTTTTGAAAAATACCATTTTAACAGGGGATCGCCCCACAGGACGACTACATTTAGGTCATTATGTCGGTTCGCTAAAAAAAAGAGTAGAAATGCAGGCAGATTCAAATAATGACCTTTACATTATGATTGCAGACATGCAAGCCTTAACGGATAACGCTAAAAATCCGGAAAAAGTATCTTCTAATGTTTTAGAAGTTGCCCTGGATTATTTGGCAGTTGGCTTAAATCCAAATAAATCAACCCTCTTTATTCAATCGCAAATCCCACAATTGGCAGAATTGACGATGTACTTTTTAAATCTCGTTTCAGTCGGTCGCGTTCGCCGCAATCCAACTGTTAAAAGCGAAATTGAACAAAAAAACTTTGGAGAAGGTGTGCCAACAGGATTTTTCATTTACCCAGTTTCTCAAGCAGCTGACATTACGGCTTTTAAAGCGAATCTGGTTCCTGTTGGAGAAGATCAAAAACCCATGTTGGAGCAAACACAAGAAATTGTCCACAGCTTTAACAATACGTATCGTCCTGTTTTAGTTGAACCAAAAGCAGTGTTACCACCCAAAGGAATGGGACGTTTACCAGGAATTGACGGGAATGGTAAAATGAGTAAATCTTTAGGTAACGGTATTTATATCGCAGATTCTGCTGATGTAGTCAAAAAAAAGGTCATGAGTATGTATACAGATCCTAATCACATTCACGTGGAAGATCCTGGCCAAGTTGAAGGGAACATGGTTTTTACTTATTTAGATGTCTTTGGTACAGATAAAAAGTACATTACTGAATTAAAGGAACACTATCGTCATGGAGGGTTAGGCGATGTTAAAATCAAACGCTATTTGATTGATGTTTTGGAAGCTGAATTTGCCCCAATCCGCACCCGTCGTGAAGAATTGGCAAAAGATCCTTCTGCGATTATGGAAATTTTAAATAAAGGTTCTAAACAAGCAGAAGCAGTTGCCGCCCAAACACTGGCTGAAGTAAAAAAAGCTATGGGCATCGCTTATTTTAATTAACATAAAATTTAACTTGTAAGCTGTACTTTTTGTCACGCAGAAATATCTTCTCTGGTCAAAAAGTATGGCTTTTTTTCTTTAGCAATCTCAAATTTAATTTTGCTGTGTTTTCAAAGACAAATCAGTTGTCAAATGTCTTTAGTGAGATTAAATTAAAGCAGTAAAGATTACGAGGTGATAAAATTGAAGGATACAGATTATCCCTTGCATGAACGCTTAACTATTGGAGTTTTTTTGGCCGCATCAACTGGCGGATTAGACGCCTACACCTATCTTTTTCATGGTGAAGTTTTTGCTGGTTTGCAAACTGGGAATTTTATTTTGCTTGGTTTAAATTTGGGATGTGGCAATTTTAGGACTGCACTTCGATTTATCATACCAATTGGTGCCTTTTTTATCGGTAGTGTTGCCACGCGTTTTTTACAGCGTCAGCTAACAGATGAACCTTATTTGCGCAGACGAAAAAAAATAGTGTTGACCATTGAAATTTCTTTGATGCTAACAACTGCTCTTTTATCCCCTTACATTTCCCATAAACTAGCAAGTGCACTACTGTCTTTTGTCGCAGCAGCCCAGTTACAAGAATTTCGCAAGTTCCATGGTGAACCCTTTACCTCTTTAATGATGACAGGAAACTTACGTACTTTAGGAGAAAAGGCGTGGGATGCTTTTGTTCACTACGACATAAAAGCACGAACTAAATTTACAGACACTGCTATTGTTATTTTAAGTTTTATTTTCGGTGCGGTACTAACAAGTTTTTTTGGTAATATTTTTCATACAGCAACAATTGTTCTATCCGCGGTTTTTTTGACAATTTCTCTGTTTATCCTCCATACAAAAAAGAATTAATATACCCTTACTTAATTTTATCTAACGAATGAAAGCAAGTGTAATTTTTAGAAATTAAAAGCCATTGCTCGTAATAGCAGCAATGGCTTTTAGTTTTTAAAGATAAGTAATCATTTCTTTAATTTACTGCAATTTTCGGACTAAATTAACGTAATTCTGCGGCTAACTTCTCAGTCAAGTTTTTCGTAACTTTTTCCATCGCTTTGTTAATTTCTTCATCCGTTAAAGTTGCTTCTGTGTTTACAAAAGTTAAGCTATAAGCTAATGATTTATACCCCTCTTTAATATTGGTGCCTTGATAAACATCAAATAATGTAACTTCCTCTAAAAACTTACCTGCAGCTGTCTTAATCGCCGCCACAACGTCTTGGTTAGCAATTGCTTCTTTTACTACCATCGCAATATCACGAGTGACTGTCGGGAATTTAGAAATTGGTTGATAAACAAGTGGTGCCTTTTCAGCAGCTAACAACGCAACTAAATTCAACTCAGCTACAAAGGTTGCCCCAATATCATATGTTTTGGCAACTGTCGGGTGTATTTGACCAACAAAGCCAATCTTCTCTGAACCAAGGTAAATTTCAGCAGTTTGGCCTGGATGCATTTCTTTCATCGCTGTAGTTTTTTCAAAGGAAACGTCTTTGACTCCAAAAGTAGCGAGTAATGTTTCGACAATTCCTTTTGCTAAAAAGAAATCAACTTTCTCCCCAGATTTATGCCAATCTTTTGTTTGCCACAAACCAGATAATGCAAAGGCAACGTGATTTTCTTCTACCGGCAAATTTTTCAATGGATCGGTATCTTGATAAAAAACACGTCCAATTTCATATAACGCAATCCGTTCATTCTTACGCGCAACATTGTAGGCAACATCATCTAACAAGCCACTAATTAAGTTCATTCGTAGAACAGCACGGTCTTCGGTCATGGGCCAATCTAAACGGGTAATATTACTTTGACGCATCATAAATTGACGTGATTTTTCTTCTGTTGTCAAGGCATAACTAATCGCCTCTGTTACACCAGCACCTTCTAAAACGTTGCGTACTTCTCGCGTTTTTAATTGTTCTTTAGTTAAAGCTCCAGCGACAGTCTGTCCACTTGGCAAGGTACTTGGAATTTTATCGTAGCCATAAATCCGTGCGACTTCTTCAATGATATCTGCCTCAATGTGAATATCCCAACGTCGTGGCGGAATTGTCACAGTAAAACGTTCATCACTTTCTATATAAGAGAATTGTAATGCGTCAAAAACTTCGCCAACTTCTGGAACACTTAGATTCGTTCCTAATGCACGATTAATTTTTGCCAAGCTAATTTCTACTACTGCGTCTTTTACTGGTATTGTTGAACCAATAACACTGCCATTTAAAACTGTTCCTCCAGCAAGTTTAGCTATTAATGCAGCCGCTGCGTCACATGCTTTAGTGATATCCCCTTTGTTAATTCCTTTTTCAAAACGAGCAGAAGATTCACTGCGTAAATTAAACTGTTTTGATGTTAGGCGAATTGACAATGGATCAAACAAAGCAGCTTCTAGTGCTACTGTGGTAGTCTCTGCTGTAATTTCAGAATCTAAACCACCCATTACTCCCGCTAAAGCTACTGGTTTTGTTCCGTTTGTAATCACAATATTTTCTTGGGTTAACTTTCGTTTTTCACCATCTAAAGTAACAAGAGTTTCTTCTTCATTAGCGCGACGAACCAAAATTTCTTGACTACCTAATTTAGCATAGTCAAAAGCATGCAAGGGTTGCCCGAATAATAATAAAATGTAGTTGGTAACATCAACAACATTATTAATTGGCCGAATACCTTCATTCATCAAGCGATTTTGCAACCATTGTGGAGATGGTGCTATTTTCACATTTTCAATAATCCGAATTTGATAAGCTGGTGCATCCTTTTCATCGGTGACGCGAACTTTTATTTTGTCACTTGCAGCAGTATTACTTTCAACTAAATCTTCATTTTCAAATTGAGGTTTTTGATTATAAATAGCCCCCACTTCATAGGCTACTCCTCGCATGGATAAAGCATCTGCGCGATTTGGCGTAATAGATAATTCAATGATGCTATCATCTAAATCCAAATATGGAAAAACCGATTCTCCTACAACAGCATCTTGCGGCAGATAATAAATACCATCTGCAAATTCTTTAGGAATTACATTTTCAGAAATTCCTAGTTCTTGTAAAGAACAAATCATCCCATTTGAAACTTCGCCACGCATTTTCCCTTTTTTGATTTTCACATTGCCGTCAATTCGGGCCCCTGGTAGTGCAACAATCACTTTAATTCCTTCTTTGACATTTGGTGCCCCACAAACAATTTGAGACAACTCTTCTTCACCAATGTCCACCTGACAAATAGACAAGTGATCTGAATTAGGATGAGGAATGCATTTTTCTACTTTTCCTACGACAATTTTCTTTAATCCTTCTGCTGGGACCTCAATACCTTCTACTTCAATGCCGGTTACAGACATTTTATCTCCTAATTCTTTGGGAGAAATTTGAGAAAGGTCTAAATATTCATTTAACCATTTATAAGAAACTAACATAAATTTTTACTCTCCTTTGAATTGACTTAAAAACCGCAAATCATTTTGATAGAAGTTCCGAATATCATTAACGCCATAACGTAACATTGCCACGCGGTCTGGTCCAATCCCAAAAGCAAAGCCCGAATATTCTTCTGGATCAATTCCAGACATTTTCAAGACATTAGGATGCACCATACCTGCACCTAGAATTTCAATCCAGCCAGTGTATTTGCACACATTACAGCCAGCACCGTCGCATTTAAAACAGCTAACATCTACTTCAACAGAAGGTTCTGTAAAAGGAAAATAACTTGGGCGTAAACGTATTTTGCGATCTTCCCCAAACATTTTTTGCATCATTACTTCCAAAGTACCTTTTAAATCCCCCATCGTCACATGTTTATCAACAACTAAACCTTCAATTTGATGAAATTGATGACTGTGAGTAGCATCATCAGTATCGCGACGGAAAACTTTTCCCGGTGAAATCATGCGCAATGGACCTTTTGAAAAATCATGTTTTTCCATTGTTCGAGCTTGAACAGGGGAAGTGTGGGTCCTAATTAAAATATCTTCAGAAATATAAAATGTATCTTGCATATCTCGGGCAGGATGTTCTTTTGGTAAATTCATTCGTTCAAAGTTATAGTGATCACTTTCAACTTCATAACCTTCTACAACTTGATAGCCCATACCAATAAAGATGTCTTCAATCTCTTCCATAATTTGTGTTAAAACATGGCGGTTTCCTTTTTGAACTTGTTGACCTGGTAATGTTACATCAATACTTTCTTTTGCCAAAGCAACAGTCAAGGCTTCATCTTCCAATAATTGTTTACGTGCTTCAATGGCTTGGGTTAGTTCGTCACGAATTTCATTTGCAAAACTACCAACTTTTGGACGTTCTTCTATTGATAAATCTTTCATTCCGCGTAAAACTTCTGTAATTGGACCTTTTTTGCCCAATGTTTCTACTCGGATTTGATTTAACGCCTGTAAATCACTGACGTTATCAATTTTTTCCAAGGTTTCATTTTTCAATGATTCCAGTTTGGCTTGTAAAGACATGCTTGTTCCTCCTTAATTAAAAAGTTCAACTATTTTTACATTGATAAATTTTATAGTTACAAATGTGATTGTTGAACTTTTGGCTTTAACAATAAAAAAAGACCTCATTCCTTAAAGGAACGAGGTCTCGCGATACCATCCTAATTCGTCAAAAAATGACGCACTTAATTTTAATAACGATTGCTAGACAACCGGCTTAGCTCTCACTAAGCAAGCTAGGAAGTGAATTTCATTTTTCGATTGCGGTCCCTGCTTTCAGTCAGCGACAGGTATCCCTTTTTCCGAATCAGCCAAATTACTTGTTTCCATCATTGCTTTTTATCCAATTGCATATAGTGTACAAAACTTTTGGCTGAAAATCAACTGCATTCGGAAGTATCGATCCATTTATTGCCCCAATCCTTAACAGCAATCAAACTTGTTTCTAGATCGCGGCCTTTTGCTGTCAACTGATACAAATTATCTTCTTTGACTACAATACCTTCAGCATCTAGTTCCCGCAAGCGTTCCACTAATACACGATCGCTTACTTCTGGAATTTTATTTGCTAAATCAACAAAACGCTGGGACCCATCTTCTAATAACACATCGAGAATCAAACCGTTCCATTTTTTCCCCAAAATTGAAAAAGCTTTTTCAAATTTCGGACATAAACAAAATTCTGTTTCCACAACTTGTTCCATCTTCGGTCACCTCTTTTGACACATTATAGCACGCTTCTTACATTTTGTAAGCACAAAAGATTACAAAAGTGAGATTATTTTACGTCCCTTTAAAAAAACCAAATAAGCTTCAGTAACAGGACAATCATAAGTTTCCATCAAAGCTTTGCGATAAAGATTAATTTGTCCTTGATAACGTTTTACCAACTGTTCTTTATTTCCTTCCCAAAGATGATCTGTTTTAAAATCATAAAGCAAAATTTCATCAGTTAAAATATAACCATCAATAATACCATGAATCAATAATTCATCATCTTTATTATCATAATCATTAAAAATTGCCGTTGTTTTTTGCAGCATCGCAAAAGGTTCTTCACGATGCAACTTTTCATGCTGCGCAATCAACTTTTGACCAAGGGGAGTTTCAAAAAACCAAAGAATGTCTGGCACACTTACTTCTCCTGCAAGCTCTGTCGTTAATATCTTCTCAGCTACAAGTTTTGCAATAAATTGTTCTAATTTAGCTTCAGTAGGGGCTTCTTTTAAATCTAAAAGTTGTAAAACCGTATGTGTGGCTGTTCCGACACTGGCAGCATCCGTTTTGGTTTCTGATATAAACCTTGGTGTTGTCAAGTTTTCAGCTGTATAACGATTGATAGTAGTTTGTTTTTCCAGGTTGCTTTGCCAGTCCAAACGATTTTCTTGTGTATTATCAGGATCTTCGAAAACTCGCTTAATCTCTGTTACAGATTGATAACTAGTTGTCTGTGTTGCTTTTTCATAGGGATAAATAAAATCCAGACGTTCTTTGACCACTGTTAAATCTGGCTCCATACTTTCTTTACTTGTCTGCTCTAACGGAGAAAGTACACTACCTGCATAATTTTCCCGCCAATTTTTAACCTCTTCTTGATTAAACCAGTGAATTGTAAAATGAGCTGGACTGTTTACTGTGTAGCTGCGATCTTTTGCTTCACTAAAAACAGCTTCCATATCTGGATGTCGCATCAAAGTCATGCCCACCCAATTCAGTAAAACATGACTCCCTTTTAAGCGTAAAGCCGGATTTAACACACGTTTTTCCTGCGTTAGGGCCATTTGCCAAGACTGTAAAGCTGTTTCTTTATTTTCATAAGAACCAACTAAGTACAGCTTTTGTTCAGCCCGGGTTACAGCGACATAAAGTTTTCGCATTTCTTCTGAAAATGCTTTATTTAAACGGACTTGCTTAATTCCTTGATAAGGCATAGTTTCATAACTTACTTGTCTTTGTTGGTCAACATATTTAATTCCTGCCCCCAACTGCTCTTCAAAAATATAATTGCGGTTAAAATCTAAGCGATTAATATCGCGTGCCATATCTAATAAAAAGACAATCGGAAACTCTAACCCCTTACTGCCATGGATTGTCATGACCCGAACGGCATTTTCTACTGATTTTGTCGCAGGTTCTGCCAAGTCCAAATCTTTTTCTTGCATTTTCTCAATTAAACTAATGAATTGATATAAGCCCCGAAAATTACTTTTCTCGTAGTTTTTCGCTCGTTCTACTAAAGCAATTAAATTTGCATGACGCTGAATACCATTTGGTAAACCTAAACAATAATCTAAATAAGCTGACTCCTCATAAAGGCGCCAGATTAAATCTGGTAAAGCGTTTCGTTTTGAAAAAGCGCGCCAACTTTTTAGCTGAGTTAAAAAGACTTTGATTTTTTCTTTCAATTGTTCTTTTTCACCATAATTGCCATAAGCAATTAAAGCTTCATAGTAAAAGCCATTTTTATTTTGCAAACGAATTTGTGCTAACTCATCTTCTAATAGCCCCACAATTGGCGAACGAAGTACAGAAGCCAGTGGAATATCATTATAAGGATTATCAATAATTTTTAATAAACTAATGATTGTTTGAATTTCGGTAGTTTGAAAATAACTTTCTGCATCGGTAATTTCCAAAGGGATCCCCAAATCATAAAAAGTATCAACAATAACTTGATTGTTTCCCTTAGTTGGCGTAAGTAATACAATATCTCCGTATTCCAATGGACGCATCTTTTTTTTGTCTTTATCATAAATTTTAAAGGATTGAAAGATTAATTCTTTTATTTTTAGAGCAGTTAGTTGAATTTCACCAGCTTGGCGTGTCTCAAAATGCTTAACAGCATCTTTTGTCCCTTTTTCAAATAAGAGTAATTCTGTGTGAAATGCATCGCTTGCGGGAAAATTAGGAAAGCCTGGAGTCAGTGCTGCCGCTTCATCATAATTAATTTGACCTACTTGTTCATCCATTAATTGTTCAAAAACCAAATTGGTGAAATCCAAGACTTCTTTACGCGACCGGAAATTTTCTGCTAGGACAATTCTACGCCCATTTTTTTCATCGCCATAATCATTATATTTTTCAATAAATAAGGTGGGGTCTGCCAAACGAAAAGCATAGATCGATTGCTTAACGTCACCTACCATAAACATATTGCCAGCATTTTCTGTATTGTCTCGCACATAACTTAAAATTGCTTCTTGCAAACGATTGATATCTTGATATTCATCCACCATTACTTCAGAAAACTTAGCTTTGTAATAAGCTGTTGCAGGACTATCTACAACTTGTAAAATTGCCAATGTGTAATGTTCTAAATCATTAAAGTCTAATACGCCTTTGGCCAATTTTTTTTGTGTATAAGCGCGGCTAAAGGCTTTTGTCACCTCACTCATTTTTAATACCAATTCATAAGATTTTGCCAACAGCTCATTTATAATCTCTTCAGGGTAAGGAAAATAGGAGACCACTTGAGTGACACTATCTTTTGCAGTTTTTTGAAGTTCTTTGACATGCAGAGAAAGATCTGCAAGTTCTCCTCTTTTTTTCCGAATATTCGTTTTCAAATCTAATCCTTCAATTTGTGCAAACAGGGCTGTCATATCATCTGCTAAGAGTGCCTCTTGTAGCTGCTTAACCTGACCTAACTGTCCTTTTAACAATTCAACATCTTTGACAAACTTTTCTTCATTTTGACAAATAACAATGGCTTGCTCGTAATTTTCTACTGCCAATTCTAATTCTGCCAATACAGTAGGTTTTATTCCAGTTTGATATAATGCAGTCTCTTGAAATCCTTCAGCTGCTTGGTAATTTTGTGGTAAATCATCTAACCAACAAGTAGGATCTGGTGCTGCACAGGAAAATTGATACAAGCGCATGACTAAATCTGTCAAGCCTTCATCTGAACGATCACTACCAAAGTTTTCCGTCAATTTAAAGAAGTCCTCGTCGTCATTGGCATAGTATGCTTCTCTTAACTGCGACCAAACTTCTTCTTGTAACAGTAATTTTTCGGTTTCGTCACTTAAAAGGCGAAAAACTGGATCTAAATCAATCAAATAGTAGAAACGTTTGATCACTGTCATACAAAACGCATGAAGTGTTGAAATATTCGCTTGCGGTAATAACACTAATTGCTTTACATAATGAGCCCGCAACTGATTATTATTTTCTTGATTAATACTTTGTCGAAGCGCTTTTTCAATTCGTTCTTTCATTTCACTTGCGGCAGCTTCGGTAAACGTAACAATAAGTAGACGATCAATATCCGCACCACTTTTCAATTTTTCAATCACACGTCGAACTAAGACAGTTGTTTTACCAGATCCTGCTGAAGCAGAAACCAATAAATTATCTCCACCGTCAAAAACGGCTTGCCATTGACGGTCTGTAAAGCGTTCATTTTCCGGTCTAACTGGAATTACTGAATTTGTTCTAGGCATCGCCGTTTTCCTCCTTAATATCTTCTAAAATTTTTGATTTTGATAAATTAGGAATTTCATGATAATCATTTTGCGTAAGCATCACATCAAAACCACATAGACTGCGAAAAGGACAAAAATTACATGCTTTTTCACCATTATTTTTTTTATAAGGATTCAAAGTAATTTCACCTGTCACAATATTTTCAGCGGCATTTTTCATTAAATTGCGGTTATGTTGTCGTAATAATTCCAACTCTTCTGCTTGATAAAAAGCTGTTGAATTACTTTCTTTAGTCAAGATACCGTCTTTATTACTTAAAATTGGATAAATAGTGGAACGTTCCTTTATATCTAAGGTATTATCCAAAAGTGGATATAATTCACTGTCTTCTGCGAAAATCCCCTTATATTTATATGCCTTCAATACTTCAGCCAAGCTCGCTTCTTCTGCTTTTAGTACCGGATCATGAATTCGCATATAGTAAGCACCCGCAGCTTTCACATCACGTGTACCTACTAATTCAGCCGCATTTACCAATGCCACATCTAAATAAGTCAGCAATTGCATTGCTAAGCCAAAGTAAGCATCTGTTAAATTGAAGTCTTTTGTACCCGATTTGTAATCAATAACCCCAAGCCAGGTATGATCATTGGATTGTGCTGTATCCAAACGATCAATTTTCCCTCGCACTGCCAATTTTCCGCCTGTTGATAAAGAAGCTTCAATGCCTTTAATCCCATTAGTTCCAGCTAATTGACCAAATATAATTTCCGTTGCTAACGGGGTCATTTTGGTCCGCTGACTTTGTTTATGCAACGCCCAGATTACTTTTTTTATTGTCTTGCCTAAACGGTAACGTAAATAATGCATTCGGGCAGAACTCTGTAAAATCATAAATCGAGGCTCAGCAAAAATCTGTTGTAAAACAGTGTCGATTAATTGTTGTGCTTCTTTTTCATCCAACTCTACTAATAACTTCTGTTTTGCAAAAACAGCTTGCAAAAATAAATCCAATGCGTCATGGAACAGCGTCCCTGTTGTAAGAGCGTCTAAGCCAAATAATTCCCGCTCTTTCAACCGTAATCCGTAATTGGCAAAATAACGGTAACTACACTGATAAAAACTTTCCATTTGAGAAATTGAAGAGTATAAGTCTTTACCATAAAGCTTTTCTGCCACATCTTTTGGTAATGTTACCGGAACATTAATGTGATTGCGACTTTCAAAAGCGCGCCGTGCTAATTTTTTATAAGATGAGCTAAGCAATATATTTTCCAAAGTCCGCCATTTTGAGCTTAACTCCACCTTTTCATCTTTAGCAAGACGATATAATAAATTCAATTGCCCAACCAAATTACGATAAGTCGAGACAAAATTTTCCGGTTCACTTACTAAAGTTAATTCTTCTAACGCTATAACCTTTAAGTCACCTTGCGCAACAAAACGTTGCAAATACGGCGATATACGTAAATTTTGTTCCGTATCATGATTGGTAGCATAACTTAAGAATAGTTCATCGCAAGCGGATAAAAAGACTTTGTACGCAACAAAAGGTGCTTTGGCCACGCTTTCTGTCCTAAGATCTCGTAGTTGTTTTTCACTTGTTAAACGAGTATTTAAAATCTCTCTGTCTTCTACCGTTAATAGACTGTCATCTGAAACCAGAGTAGGAAAATTCTTATCGTTTAAACCAATAGCAAAAGTAATTTTTGCTTGGCCAATCCGAGCTAAATCTAGCTGGTTTAACTGAATCTGATCAATAGCAGAAGGAACTTTCCCATAAAAAGTACTATCCAGTCCCGTGGTAAAAAGTAAGCTAAAATTCGCTAAATTAAAAGGATCTTCTCCGTAAATTTCAACATAATCATCCATGAGCGCCATCAAAGCTGACCATGTTTGTTCATGATTGCGCCCCAGTTCCAAGTTGCCAGCTGCAATATCTTTTTCACGCCAATCTTTAATTCGCTCATCTACTTTAATCGCTATTAAAAACTGATACAGTTTTTCGACAGCTTCTTTTGCTGTTTTACTTTTTTGTAAACGTTGCAAAAATTCTGCAATTTTAGCGGCAAAAGCCCTCCGTAGTCGATTGCTTTGTCGCGTCAATTCGTCAGCATCTTCTTGTTCTGTATTTTCAAAATCATATTGAATGATTTGCCAATCTTCTTTACGCGTCCAAAAACTCCCTTGAAAATTGAATTTTAAAGCAATATTTTCCGTCTGATCTACAATATTGCGATAAGTTTGCAAGCCGTCATTTTGCTCTTCAAAAAAATAATCCGGAATAAACAGTTCTGTTTTTAAAAGTCGCATAATATCACTTAAACGATAATGATACTCACCTAGAGCAAATAGCGCCTGTAAAAATTCTACTAAGGGATGCTGCGCCATGGAAATCTGCTGATCCAAATAAAAAGGAATGGCTAATTCATTAAAAACTGGTGCAATCAAATGTCCATATGTTTCTAGATCATTGGTTAGGATTTGAATATCTTGATAGCGATATTGTCCACTAGCAACCAGCTTTCGGATTTCAGTGGCCACACGGTTAACTTCATCGGTCGGTTTTAATGCTTGCCAAAGATGAATACTTTCTTTTGGCAAAGCAAAAGTAGCGCCATCACCTCCGTTTTGGGTTTTACGCCAAAAACTTTCTACTGCTTCCTGCAAAGTATCTTCCTTTGACGGTGCAGCTTTTAAATCAATTAAAATTTTTGTCCCATTTTCACGGGCAGTTTGTAAAAGCTGATAATAAATCTTTCCGGTATCATGGAATAAATCTAAAGACTCCGGTGGATTTTCTACGTACGCCTTATCTAATACTAAATCTAATAAAACATGACCATTTTTAGCGAGTGTTGTTAATAAGCAGCGTTCTTGAGCATAAAGTGTTTGAAAATCAGTAGCAATAAATAACGTTTTACTTAAATCAGGCGGACCAAAAAGGCTGCTACTATTTTCACCATTTAAATAAGCCGTCAACAAAGCTAAGGGATCTACTACCTGTAATTCACGCTTTATTAATTCTGCTTCATATTGTGACAAAACTAAACTTAATTCGGCAAATTTCAAACGCTGATCCGCATTTGCTTCCACCCCAGACAAAGTGGTAACCAAATCTTCTGGTGTGAGATTACCTACTTTTAATTCTTGATATAACCCTAATAACTTAGTCGAAAAACCTAATTTTTCAACTTCACCACGATACAGTAATAAATCTTCTTTACTTTCTTCCAATACTTTTTGCAACAGCATCAGACTACCAGCCTCTGAAAGTGTTTGGTTGGCTAATTGTCCCGTTTTTTGCAGATAAAACCAAGCTAAGCGGTAAAAACTAAAAACTTGAGCACGAATTGTTGAAAAAGAAGTCGTATCTTCTGGTTTCAACGCTTTTAGAATCTCTTGTTCTTGTTCAAACTTATTGTAGTTAGGCACCAAGAAAAAGACTTGGTTTTCTGTATCTTGATTCAACCATTCTTGGGCTTTTTTTATATACGATTGGCGATGATCTAAAGCACCATTGCCAATTAGAAATTGTAAAGTCATGTCAAACTTCCTTTCTTGGAAAAAGCAATTGAAGTTGTCTTGTTACTAGCCTAGTATAACAAAAAAAAGCTGACAACTTGAACGCATTCGTTCAATTATCAACTTTATTTTCACTCTTAAACATTACTTATTTATTAATAAATCCAATTTCTTTTAAAGGCCAAAAAACAAATTTGACATCTCCAGAAACTGTACTCTCATCAATAAATCCAATGGAGCGTGTGTCTTTTGAAATCCGTCGATTATCCCCTAAAACTAAAATTTTACCCGCGGGTACTTTTTCAAATTTAAAACTGGCTTCTTGATTTGGACTTAATGTTAACGGCATTCCATCAGTCAATTGTTTTTTGTACTCAGCTAAATAAGGTTCTGCAACCTTTTTTCCATTAATAAATAGTTGATCATTTTGATAACTAATTTCATCTCCTGGTAAGCCAATTACTCGTTTAATATAGTATTTGTCTGGTTCATCTGGTGCGGGAAAAGTTACAATATCAAACCTTTTCACTTTAGTATTTAACAACGCAATTACCCGTTCTCCATCTTGCAAGGTAGGGTCCATTGAATCCCCTTTAACAACTACCGGTGTAAAAATAAATAAACGTACTGCTACTAATATCACAACTAAGCCAATTAAAAAGAGTGCTGATTTGAGCCATTCATAATTTTTATTTTTCAAACGTGTTATCCTTCTTCCTCATATTTTCCTAAATTAATATTACCATAGTGTCCTTTTTTCACCAAAATTTGCGACTAGTAATAAGAAAAATTTAAATGAGCATATTAGTTTACTAACTAAATGTAAGTATGTATACTAACGGTGTTACTTAATTAAAAAAAGGTGGTTATTACATGTCAAACTTTTTAGAAGCAATTAAAAATCGTCGTTCAATCTACGCATTAGGACGCAACGTTGAACTTAAGGAAACAGAAATTGAAAATCTTATTAAAGAAGCAGTTAAATATAGTCCTACTGCATTTAACGCACAATCTCCCCGTGTCGTAATCTTGTTTGGGCAAGCACACGAAAAATTATGGGAAATGACTGAAGAAGCGTTAAAACCGCTAACACCTGCAGAAGCATTTCCTAACACACAAGCAAAATTAGCTGGTTTTAAAGCCGGTTTTGGTACAGTTTTATTCTTTAAAAACACAGATACAGTAAAAACTTTACAAGAACAGTTTGCTTTATATGCTGATAACTTTCCTGATTGGGCAGAACAATCAAACGGAATTGCAACAGCAAATACTTGGACTGCCTTAGAAGAAGCAGGTCTTGGTGCCAACCTTCAACATTACAACCCAGTAATTGACGCAGCAGTTGCAAAAGAATGGAATATTCCTGAAAATTGGCAATTACGCTCTCAATTAGTATTCGGTTCAAAAGAAGCCGAAGCTGGTGAAAAAGAATTTTTAAGTGACGACGAACGTTTCTTAACTTTTAAATAATTTAAACACAAAAATAGACTAGCCGCTAAACAATTGTTTGGCGCTAGCCTATTTTTTTTCGTCTAATAAAATGTCAATTGGCGTCCCTTCTTTTAAATGTGTTGCTAAAAATTCTACAATTTCTTCTAACGGTTCGTTTAAAACAAATAATGGACCACGCATACCCCGTCTAAAAAAATTCACTTTTACTTGATTTTTAGTTTTTAACAAAACGATTCGGTCAACTTCAGTATATGGAATACCTCTTTTATCCATTGGGTTAACACTAATATGATTTTCAGCAAAGCCTTTAGCATCTATTAAAAAACTTAAAATGATTAACCCTGCTAGAATGCCCCGAACATTCTCATCTAAAGTTGTCGGATTCACTATAACCATGAGAATAGCGCCCAAGCCTAAAACTAGAATTAAATAAAAGCTCGTAGATTTACGTCTAGATTTAAAGATAATTTCTCTTTCTATTAAGAATAAGTACGCAAACAACACCAGCACAAAAATTAACAGTAAAATTGTAAATGTTGCCAACTATTCTCCCCTCCTTTTACTTTAATCTTACCATAAAAACGTTACCAGCAAAATTCGAAGTACCCTATCTTCAGAGAAAAGAAGCTACTATTTTCTTTATTTCTTAAATTTCGATACAATAAGAAAAGAAGAAAAAAGATAGAGGAGTGTTAATATGGATAATTTTTTTAAAACATTTCGGGAAAACTTATTGTTAAGTGGGATTGGCTATAGTATTTTAGGTGTTTTAATCTTGATCAAACCAGAACCTTTCTTCAATATAATCGTCTACATTTTCGCAGCTTTCTTTGGCGTTATGGGTATTATTAACTTAATCAACAATCAGCGCGCAAAAAAAGGGGGGTATTCTAGCTCTCAACTAACAACGGGTATTCTACTCTTAGTAGCTGCCTTGTTAATTTTGATTTTTGCTAAGGGAATTGTTTCTATTATTCCCTTTTTCCTAGGGCTATTTATTCTAATCAGTGGAATTACCCAATTGATGCAGGAATTACAATTAAAAAAAGACGGCGTAGCTCGCACTGGATGGTTTATTTTTAGCATCTTAATGATTATCGCCGGTGCATTACTCTTATTTAATCCATTTCGTAGTGTTTTACTCGTTTTCCAAATTTTCGGTGGATTATTAGTTGTCTTAGGCGTTTCGCGCTTAATTGATTTTTTCCGTTTAAGAAATCTTTAAAATCATCATTATGACAATCTTTTTAAAGTTTTTCGCCGCTTTTTTTAATCATTCCCCGTTATAATACTGTTGTTATCAGCGAATACGGGAGGTGAAAATATGCCAATTGAAAAAAGCCAACTAAAGCAACAACCTGTAATTATCGTAAAAGACGATCGGGGGCAGATATTAAGAAAAGTTTCTGTAAAAGAATGGATGGAAAATCATCCTTTTGATAATACCAAAGAAGATTTTGAATTAAAATTGTATCGTGAAGCTTTAAATTATTTTTATTTAAAGAATTATGATCAAGCAGAAGATTTATTAATTTATCTTTGTGAAGGAACCGCTTATCAGCGTTATGAATATACAGAACGCTTAGCCACTTTGTATCACACCCAAAATCGTTTGGATAAAGAACGGTGTATTTTACTCCTTGCCAAAAGAGCCCAGGAAAAAAATAACGCTCCAAAAGAGTTACTCCATCGGATTACAAGACGTTTGAGTAAAGTTGACGAACTACTCAACCACTATCAAAAAACTAACAATCTTTTAGTTTTAAATTAAAAATAGCTCACTGGCTGATTACAACTCAATCATCTAGTGGGCTATTTTTTACTCTTAGTCTTTATTTTTCAGCTGAACTACCACTTTTTACTATTTGACTGGTACCGTCAGCATAATTTAGTTTCACATTATCTTGAACATTAAAAATATAAACATTAAATTGAATGGTATCGCTATTTACTGACTGCGCCATTAAATGAACCCCGCGTGCTAAAAGTTCGTTATTGCGAAATATGGGTGTTACTTCATAACGGACAAAATGATCTTTATCTTGCTCCAAATAATACTTAATATCCATTTCAAAGCGTAACATTTCAGGGTTATTAAGTTGGCGCGTACCAGTAATCAAATTCTGCCAATTTGCGTTCTCTCCTGCTAAAGCAAATCCAATTAAATGAGAACGATTATACAAATAGCTACCGCCTATTTTTTTATTTCGCCAACCAGTAGGTGTTACTTTTGAAATATCACCACGCTTTTTTGTGGGCATCAAACTTTGATTTAGTAACGCTTCAGCCCCAGTTGCTCGATTCAACGTATCCAGTGGATAGTATTTTTCCCATGCACCTTCTTTAGTAGATAATTCTGCCTTTGAAAAAGTTGGGCGACCATGATTAATTTCAATCGTTTGTTGCCCATCAAAATTTAACAGCGCTAATTTATTTTTTAAAGCCTGTAGTTTAGCACTACTCTGTTGGCGACTATTCTGTTTTGAATCATTTTTTGTCGAATCGACTGTCTGAGACGTTGCGTCAAAAAGATCTGATTGTGACTCGCTTGTAGTAATTATTGTGGATTCTGCTGTATCTTTATCTTTATTTGTAACCTGCTGTTGATTAACTGGCTCTAACAGTCCGCTTCCTGTTAATAAAGCGACTACTGCTGTAGCCATTAAAACTAAACTCGGCTTTTTTTTACGCTGCCTTTTTATAGCTTGAATCAAAAAAATAATCCCGATGATTATTCCCAATAGGCCACCTAATATTAAAATAGTATCCATCTGTTTCCTTCTTTTCTATAAATTTAAATCACCTTTATACACTAGCAAATGGCTTTTTAGAAAACAAGCAGAAATATTCCACTCCTTGTATTTTTTCTTTTCATCTGCCAAAAATTACTAGTCCTTTTCCTTGAAATAAAAATTTCATTGACATAAAATAAATCATAGTTTCAATTTATGCGGAGTTGGTGGAACGGCAGACACGTATGCTTCAGGCGCATATGTCCATGATGGACGTGAGGGTTCAAATCCCTTACTCCGCATTTTTATGAGTAAAATAATTCCAAGTTTTTGTCGCAAGATTACTGTACTGAAGGAAAATATTTTATTCCTAAGCATTTTTTAACCAATACAAATTAGTTAGGAGAAATTTTATGCCATTTATCGCTATTTTAATTGATGCCTTAACTTTAGGCGCTTATTTTTTACAACTAAATAATAATTCTAATACCTTGCGTTTTTTAGGATTGATTTTTCAGGGAGTAATGACAGTTCTATTACTACTGTTGCTAATTGGTTATCATGGCAAACGGCACACGGGCTATCGACCGGAAGGATATTCGTATTTCACCATTCGTTTTGGTATAATGGTATTTTCTTTTCTAATTAATGCCATTGTCCTGTTCCTTTATATTTTAAACTTCATTGGAGCGAATAATCTAATTTTTTCTAATTTCTAATAAGTATTAATTATTTTATAAGTTCTATCTTAAAATAATTAGTCTGCTAATAATCTGTTATACTTAATCCTACGCGAAAAATATTGTTATGCGATAGATTAATTTATTTCGTTGAATTTAATCAAACTGGCGTAACTTAGGAGTTACATGGATGTATTAGAGGTTAGGGAATACATCGTTTAAACGAGAAATAACTTGAATTTTTAGTAATAGTCTTGATCCAACCTTAAATAATAATATTGATTAGTCAGATAGCCTTCTCTAGTAATAGAGAGGGCTATTGTCCATTTTAAAGAACTTTTTTGTTTTTTTCTTTACAAAACAAACGCGTGTTCGTATAATTAAGTTATCAAATTAGTTGGAAGTGATTTTATTGTCCTCTTATCAAGATCGTAAACTATTAAAATGGAATGGTTTTTATTTATCAGAACACACTCGTCAGTTAGCCGTGTCAAAAGCAAAAAAGGTACATATCTGGCCTGCTAAAATTGCGATGGACAAAAGAAGAATCGACCAAATCTTATATGAAGCCCAGTTGAAAGATCGCTGGATTGCCATTCAAAAAGAAGAAGTAGACGAGGAAGGCCACTATTTTCCTGATATTATCGGCAAAATACAAGGCTATGATGAATTAGGAATTTATCTTGCAAATCAAAAAGTTGATTACGATGAAATAAGAAATGTCGCTTTTACAACTGTGCCAAAATGGTCCGAATTGGAGGAATAGTGATGATGAATTTAAAAGGTACTGTTCATCAAATCAAAATCTTAAAAATATCTGATCAGCCTTTGGTCTACTTTCAATTAAATGACTTTCATTGCCTAATTGCTACCCATGCGCTGAATTTTTTAGCCGATGTAGCTATCGGCAGTACAATTAGAATTGCGGGTTATTATAACTCACGTAAGCAGTTTATCGTAAAAAAATATAGTCTCCTTGGGAAATCACAAATTGTTATTGCATTTGAAAACAGCTTATATCCGCCTAAACATATTTAATTTCTAACTGAAAAAAGAAGCATTTTACTGCTTCTTTTCGTAGATTGTTTCAATTATTTGATTAGCTAAATAAAATACACGATCATGACTCTTTGGTCGCGGCGATGCTGCATTAAGCCAATCCAGTCCCTCCAAGGGAATGCCATAGCAAAAAATATGAGGCTGCAGTTTTCCTTTACTGTCAATTATTTGATGTGTCTGGCGATGAACTAATAGCGCCCCTGTCTCATGTTTCTCTCCTTCAAAAATAACAATATGAGGGGCTAAGTAGCCTTTGTCACGCATTTTGTTGATTAGTGGATTTTTCGTTTTTGCTAAATCCGTCTTTGGTAAGCGCGCTTCAATTAGATTTTTTCCTTTAAAGCAACGCTTTTTATCTTTTTTACTGTATGCAATAAATTCTCCATTCTTTTGTTCTACTACCATCTCAGGGGCTAAAAAATCGACAAAGCCAGCTTTATAAAAAGCTGCTAGTTGTTTTTGTCGAATAACAGGCGCACCAATTGCTAAAAAGCTGTAGCTTCGATTAAAATCTCCCCAAAAATCTTGATAATATTCTTTTGGCGCAAATTTTTCATGATCTAACATATAATTAAAAGGCGCCTGGAGTTCTTTAAACGTATCTATTGCCGCGGCAATTGCACCTCTTTTATTTCCTAGTTCTGCTTGTTTAATATCTTCTTGTAAATAATTAAAAATGAATTCAGAAAAATCTGTTGCAGGAATATCTTGAGCAGGGTTCAAAAGTTTGTCCCAATCTAATTTATAATGCTTTGGAATGCAGTATTTTTTCAAAAGTGTATTGGTATCTTGTTTCTGATAATCAAACAAAAATTTGACCATATCAACGTTACTGTTCTTAAGAGCTATTTTGTAATAAACCAATTCCGCTTCTTTTTTTAATCTATCAACTATCTCTGTGACGGACCCTTGGAATTGGGTCATAAATTTTTTTGTTAGAATTTGTGGCTGTGCCTCTTCTCCAGGCAATTTTTGATTGATTGGGCGTGCACGATAAGGCACGCCTCTACCCGAACCAACGATAACTTTTTCTTCTCTACCTGAGGGCTGATAAATTATTTCACCTTCTTTTTCAATAAACTTGCCTCCCCATTTATTGACCAATAAAGATAAGTAGTCATAAAAACTCAGTCCTACCCCTCGAATAATGATAGCCCCTTGTACCAAATTTTCTAATGGCACATCAACAGGATTAGCTGGACCCTGATAGAATAATTTATTGGCTTTTGCGAAAGTTCGATTTTTTTTCTCTTCTTTACTATCTTGATTGGATGCGTGTCCTGTTGCCAAAATTACATCTGAAACAGGATATGTCTTTTCTCCTGTTAAAATGATTTTATCTGCTACAACTGTTAAATCTATGATTTTTTCTTTCATAAAATGTACCGTAACAGATTCTGGTATTTTCTTTAAGATTTCAGAAAAAAACCACCGCTGATAGATCCCGTAATACCGACGTGAACAATAATCATTTTTAGCCAAATTTGTCTCAAAGAGAAATTCTTCTTCCGCTAATAAATTTAGTGAAGCTAAAAAATCTATTGCTTCATTTTGACTCCATTCTCCAAGATTAGGCCCTTCATCTTCTGAAAATAGTGTTACGTGTTGCATGACCGTATTCATTATCACTTCACTACTTTGATTG
This sequence comes from Enterococcus saigonensis, assembly GCF_011397115.1. Taxonomy (NCBI): domain Bacteria; kingdom Bacillati; phylum Bacillota; class Bacilli; order Lactobacillales; family Enterococcaceae; genus Enterococcus; species Enterococcus saigonensis. Next base: position 1,526,177 of record NZ_AP022822.1, read on the forward strand.
CTACGCCATACTTTGCCTCCTGGTCCATGAGGATCAAAAATTAAAATGGTTACTTCTTCATTAAGTGCGACTGCTTTTTTAACTAAAGTATTTAAAGCAATTAACCCAAACGGTCCACCACCGATAATCGCAATTTTTTTCATTTCTTGTCCTCCTTTTTATTATGAAATAGTTGAAAGTAATCATTTTCTTACCTATCTAATTTGATTTATTATCAGGTCAGCTATTCTATATGTTTTTATTTACTACTCTTAGATTAAAGAATAATGGTAGCGCATGCAAATCTAAACTCTAATTATAAAAAAATGAGCCCAGAATTGGACTCATCTTTTCTTATGCAATCTTTTCAGTTCGGATAAAATAACCTTCTGTTGATTCACTAATTTGATTTAGAATGTGAAAACCCTCTTCTTCATCATAGCGAGGCACTTCAAATAGCAGCACCTGTTGTCTTCTTTGCGGAACACCAATAATTAATTCATCTGAAACCATGTGCATTGCCATAATATTAGAAATTTGTCGTCCTAATTTAGACAACTCCTGCACATTTTTATCTAAACGCCATTGCGAATTATTCATTAAACGCAAACTACTAACCAAAATACCACTCTTGATTGTCTTCTCAGCTATAACAGGACGCCACATTTAAGCCACCTGCTGACTAAGAAGATACTCTTCAATTGTAATTGGCGAATCACTTGCTACAGTTACGGTTATTAAACTACGAAATTTTGTTGCAACTTTCTTTAAATTTTCGGCTTCTTTTAAGGTACAATCGATGTAAAAAATGACACCATCATACTCTTCTTCAAAGTTAGTTAAAAACTTTTCAGCTTGTATCAGCCACTCATCTTTATGTGTTAAACTTTCATAAAAAATAACTTGTTTGTTACGCAAATAATTTTCAGGCAACTTATTAGGAAAACCAACCACTGCAATTTTTTCTCCTGTATGGTGTCGTTTTATGTGTTCCCACACATGATTTATTTTTCGTGCATTTCCTTTGATTATATACATTTTCGCTACTCCTTAATTTTTGATTATTTTCTTATGACGGCAATAGCTTACCATCCCTTGTCCTTCTTGCAAGACTATCACCTCCTCTAATCCCAAATAAGTAATAACGACTACTTACAACACTATCAAATAAATTATTTAAAGCAACTATCGTAAGAAAACGGTAAATAACTTTCTTACCAAGTTCTTATATACTTCCTTCAAAAAGTAAAATAAGAACGATGCCAGTTGGTCTTAGTACAAAAAAACTACCCAAAGGATTGTATCTTTGGGTAGTTTTTTTCAGTTATCATATTTTCCATCATTACTAAATACAAAAAATACTAATAGCCCCACACCTATTATGGAACAAGCAGCACCAAGTAACGGAACAACTTTCCCCATCTCAGTCACAGTCATAAGAATTGAGCCACCCACAAAGAGAAAACCTGACGCAAGTAGATTTTTCATAATACACTCCTTTGTAAGACAGGACGGTTTAGCGAATTTTTTCTTGTAGGAAATTGGTACAATTATTATACCTGATTCTTTTATTCGTAAACAATTATACTGCTTATGCTTATATCTTATTTAAGCTATCATCAAAATAGAATGTTCAACGCTATTTAACTGTTTAAAAAATGAACTAATTTTTTAAACGTCTTTTCAGCTTCTGGTTTATTAAAATCAAACTGATATTCATGACCTAATTCTGGTTTGTCATAAGAAATCTTTGTTACTGACAAATTTTGCTTTTTCAAAGCATCAACAGTCTTATCCATCTGTTTTGTAAACGTCTTTTGATTACCATCAGTGAAAAAGAAGTCTTGGGAAAACTCTTTTGCGTGTTTTGCCAAAGATAAATTTTTGATTTCTTCCCTATTTGAAAAATTTTTATCTCCAAAATAAGCCCAACCACTTTGTTTAAATAAAAAGCTTGAAACGGTGTCATCAATCTCTGTGAATTTATCAGGTTCAAGAAGACCAGAAAGCGAGATAAATTTCCGAACTTGAGAACTTTCCAGGGCTGGTTTCAAATGATTTTTTACTTGCAAATTATTATTTGTTAAGCTAAGCAGATATTCGCTGGCAATTTGGGCCCCTGCTGAATCACCACCTAAACGAATATTATCCCAATCAATCCGAAGCTTACTTTGCTTTATTGCCACAATTGCTTCGTTTAGCTGTTGAACAGGTGTTGGATGTTTGGCTTCAGGCGCAAGTGCATAATTAAGATTAACCACTATTGTTTTTGTTTGCGCACACAACATGGTTAAATAGTCTTTGCAATCTCTTTTATCACCACCCACATATGCACCACCATGTACCCAAAATAAAACAGGTACATTCTCTTTTAAATTTTTGGGCGCATAGACATCCAAAATATTATTTTCATTTTCTGACGGATATTTTTCATCAGTTGTGATGGTTATTTCTTGCATATTTTCGTTAAAAAAGTTCGGTCTATCATAAACTTGTGTCTTTTGGCTCGTATCAAATTGCTTACGAACGAATAAACTAACCGGTTTTGGTGTGAGCTGTAGAGTTAGCCAACTCCCAATAATGATTATTCCTAGAAGAATTAGTAAACTTAAAAGAATACGTTTAAACCACTTCATATATTATCTCCTTTTTTGCCAATAAACACTACCTAAAACGAATACGATAAGTAATATACCGACTACCACAAATGTCGTAGATCGCTTTTCTCCCGTATTGGGATAACGTTTTAAGTCTTGATTATTTGTGCTTTTTGTTTGTTTCACTTTTGTAGAACTAGAAGTAGTATCCGTTGTAGTATTAGACGGTAAAATCTGATTGTCTGTACTTGGTGTACTGCTTGTATCTGTGTTTTGGCCATTAGTGTTGGAATCATTAGTAGTTATATCATCTTTTTTATATTCGCCGATTGTAAAATTAAGCTAGACAACTAAAAAAGTCATTTGTGCTACACTCAAAATAGTTCCGTCCAAAGAATTATAAGGAGTGAGTACAAATGACCTATACCCATCTTACAACGGATGAACTTGTAATGATAGAGTCTTATTTCAAAATAAATCAATCTGTTGCGAAAACTGCGCATTGCTTGAATCGTTCAAGACAAACGATCCATAAAGTATACCTGTTCTTCAAGCAAGGAAAATCAGCCTTAGAGTACTATCAACAGTATAAGAAAAACAAATCAAACTGTGGTAGACGCCCGCTTGTTTTACCTGAGGAACAATCAGAATATATTCAAAGAAAGGTTGTTCAAGGATGGACACCCGATGTGATTGTTGGTCGTGCAGCGTTTCCTATTCGTTGTTCTGCTCGTACCATTTATCGTATGTTCAAAAAGGGGCTATTTAATCCTTCTGACTTACCGATGAAAGGCAAGCGTAAACCAAATGGACATCAAGAAAGACGTGGAAAACAAGCTTTCCGTCGCTCTATTCATGAACGTGAAAAAGATTATAGCCAATTCTCAAATGAGTTTGGTCACCTTGAAGGTGACACTATCGTAGGTTTGAAACATAAAAGTGCTGTAATTACCTTAGTTGAACGATTATCAAAAGTTATCATCACATTGAAACCGTGTGGTAGACAAGCGATTGATATTGAAAACAAATTAAATCATTGGTTTGAATCTGTACCGAAAAATCTATTCAAATCCATCACTTTTGATTGTGGAAAGGAATTTTCAAATTGGAAACAGATCAGTAATGCCAATGATATTGCCATTTATTTCGCTGATCCAGGAACGCCGTCTCAAAGAGGCCTAAACGAGAATTCTAACGGATTGTTACGTAGAGATGGTTTATTGAAATCTATGGATTTCAATTCAGTAGATGAATCTTTTATTCAATCTGTCGCATCGAAACGAAATAATATTCCTAGAAAATCACTGAATTATCGAACACCTTTGGAAGTATTTTTGAGTTACGTAAGTATTGATGATTTGTCTAACTTAATTTGACAATTAAGAATATATAAGTTACAGTAGGTATCTTTTCACTAAAAATTCCGTTTTCCTTGCCTGCAACTGAAACTAAAGTATAACCATTAAAAGACTTTCTTTCAGTTTTATAATCATCACCGTAAAACCCTGAAAGTACCAACTCACTTTTAGACAGCAAACTATGATTTTGTTCATCTACGTATATAACTCTAACGTGATCATTAAAAACAACATTTAAAAAATTGTTAACGTGTGTGTTATATGTTTTTGGATCAATTTTTTGAGCTTCTCCATGCCCCGCACCTTCAACAAGAACTAAATCTTTATACCCTTTTGATAAAGCATAAAGACTTTGGGCATTTGAAACTGGTACAACATTGTCATTAGTTCCGTGGATTATTAATTTAGGAATACTCGTTTCACTCATACCAATAGCTGGCAACTCTGCTGTTGTATTAAGGTGTAGTTCTTGATCAAAGTAATTTTCTTTTAATAGTTTCATATACAGATCTTCGTGAGCTTGATCTGGAACCATATCCAGGTCAATAAGAAAAGCAAAATTTGCTAGTAAAGGCGCAACGAGGTTGGTGTAGGTATACCTCAATTGCTTGTCAATAGATTGAAAGCCACAATTTTCAATAATTCCTTTGACATTTTTAGGAATAGGTTTTGCTAATGTTGACATCATTGTCGCAGCTCCCATGGAACCTCCATATAACAAGATTCCTTGTTGTGGTTTATCCGAAATTTCTTGATTAATCCAGTATAAGACATCATCAGATTCATATTGACCATACGTAACATATTCACCATCACTAGCACCTGTGGCCCGAGGATCAACAAAAAGTAAATTGTAACCCGCCTGATAAAAAATATCATACTCTGGCGTAACAACACCATTATCCCAATTCCCACGAAACCCGCCATGGATCACTACTGTTTTATTGGATTTTTGATTAACATAATACGCTTGTAAATGCATCGGTTTTCCCGTTTGATGATCTAAAGCTGAGCCCGTTAAAATACTTGTGTTGGGATAAAAACCTGTGTATTCTGCTGGTGTTGTCCCATCATTATTTGCCATCAAGGACATAAAATGACTATTTTTAGCAAAGGCAATGTCATACAATATATATGTTGACATTAATTGTTTAATGGTTAATTCCTCTATTTCAAATTGACTTTTTGCTTTATCTAATTGATCACGATACAAATTGAAAAAAAGACTAACGAAATCTCCACCACCTGATTCTTCAAACGCCTCATCTAATTTTGTCCCAAAATAATTTAAATATAATTTAGCTTTAAAATTCGTCCCTTTTCCAATAGCAGCAAGAATCTCAGAATCATCATTAGTATTATCGTCTGATAAAGTTGCATCGTTTACTTCATCATTACTTTCTTCAGTAGAATCAAGCGTACTAGTACTACTTTGTCTTGAATCAGTCTGACTTGAGTCGTTTTCTTCACTGGAACTCGTTTTCTCATTTGTAGATGCCTCTGTTTCTACTACTTCAGTAGAAGATGAAACGCTACTATTAGACTGGTCAGTTTCTACTGTCATTGCGTTTACGAAAATGGAACGAAAAGGGACGCTAAAAAGTATTATTGTAGCAACGAAGAGCATAGTACGTGATTTATTCATCATTTTTTCTCCCTTGATTGACTTCAATTAATTTGCTTATAATTGTCTCTTGTAAAATATAAAATTTTTCATCACTTAAATTGAATACACTTGAATCTGTTTCGTGACTGTTCATCATCCACTTGCTTGGACTTTTTTTCTCTAAAAACGCTGAAACTATTTTCTCGGCTATCTGCTCATCATAATTTTCCAGTTCTTTTAGTAACCAATAGTCTTCTATCCCTCTTTTTAATTGCTTATATCGTAATGACAGTAAAATATTTCCATTATATCCCGGATAAACCAAACAATTATCTCCTATGGGTAATGCAGCTGTGTTATAACGAATATCCGTTCTAGCATGGATTGGCCAACAATTAAATGCCCACCGGAGTAACCCATTTGTTTTTAAATAATAAGCCAATAGCCCTTGTACCCGTGCTTCAAGTAATGGGCTGTGCAAAAAAGTATTTGGTTTTGTTGGATAATTACAAATATAGTATTGCGTTTTCTCAGAAAATTTTTCCGATAATTCTTTATAGTGCTTAGTAGTACAGTAAAAAGACGTTACCGGATAGTCCACATCTTGAATTAAAGCTTCTAATACAGGTTCTTTATCAAATGCTACTTTTATTTTTATAGATGGTTCAATTTCCTTTAAGGCTTTTAAAGAACTTTGAAATTTATCAACTTCATTAAATTTTGGTTCATCAGCATTGAAATACGTTTTATCCCATAATCCAAGTTCAACCATATGATCTACCAATAATCGAAAATATGTTTGAAAATCTTCTTTATCCTTAATGAATTTCATCTTACTAGATTCTTCGTCAAAATATCGTAGAACCAGTTTTTCTGGATGTTCCATATCGTTATTCAACGGAAAAAACGGTGGTGTCCACACACCTAGTAATCCAAAAATATTTATCTCCCAGTCTATTCCATATTTGAAAAAGGTATTAAGATAGCGATCAAGTAGTGAAAAATCACAAATGATTTCACCGTTTTTATTTCTTTTTATGGGAACAATTGAATATTCATATAGATTGGCTGGAAAATCTTTTACAATATAGTTAAACCAGCCTTTCCAGGGAATTTCACCTGCAATGATTGTTACTGACTTTTGACCGATACCCGCTAAAATTTTTGCCATTTGGTCTATCAATTTAAAATGTTCATCTCCAAAAAGAGGAACCTTAAATGTTCTTGCCAAATTAGAAGGCTGTTGCCATATATCCAGTTTGAAATTGTCTTTTATATTTTTGGGAAACTTAAAATCTGAAATAGCAAGATCAATCTGTTTTCGAGCTATCAATCGATCATCTTGATTAATAAATGATTGAAACACCAAAATTTCTATAGAATAATTTTTTTTAGAAATTGTTTCATCTATTGGGATTTCTACATAAATTGGTGCATAGCGATCTCCATCACATGTATATGATTTTTCTTCTATTAACTTATCCGCATAAGCGATATTATCTTTTGCTAAATAGTATTCCACAAACTGAGCCTGATAATTCAATTGTGTATTAATTGCAATTCGATACATTGGTGTTTCAATCTCATCTGGAATAGAAAATTGTTCGTTCAACAGATAATGATTTTTTTGACCATTGTGTAGTAAAATTTGAAAAGCCACTGTTTGATTGTAGGCAGCTTCAATTTTTTCCATTTGTTCAGGTATTCCTTGTAACAACTTGGTGGATGCTTTATAACTTTCGGATACAATTAGACACTCCATTTATTTTCACCCTATTTCATTTTTTCCTTGAATTAACGCTGTTAATCGTTTTATTTTATCATTCGTAAATTCTTCTGGAGCAAAATGATGCAGTTGTTGTAAAGTATATTTGCGAACGATTTTGTAATAACTCTTATTTTGTATTTTAGGAAATAACTCCAAAACTTTCTGACGTCTTCTGTCATCACTTATGATTTCTTGAACACAACTTTCTATCATACTTTTTTTACAACTATTTGTTGTTGCTTTATGGCTCCAATTCAAGTTCATCCACTCACAAGATAAATTTAGCCAATGAGAAAATCGCGAGTCAATCATCTTAGGATTATCCCCAGTCAACGAATTCGCTAAGGACAAACCATGTAGCCCTTTTTGATAGATATGACTCTCAAAGGGAATATCATTTTCTTCTAAAGCCTTTAAATAGTACAAAGAATTTTCAATAGGAACAACGTTATCTTCAAAAGTTGAAAAAAGGAAAGTTGGTGGCGTATCCTTTGAGACGCACTGGTCTAAAGAAGGTGCACTAATCTTCATTACTTCTGCAAAAGAAGATAAAATTGCTGGATATCCTAAAATACAAAGAGTAGGCTTTTTCTTTAATAAAGTACACATTGCTGCGGCAAGATGCCCTCCTGCAGAAAAACCAATGATAGCAATTTTATCGTGGGAAACGTTGAATTTTTCATCAATTTGCTCTATGACATCTAAGGCTTTCTTGCCATCTTGTAATGATTTTTCGAAGTCCCGATATTTTCCAACATGGTAACGTAATACACCAGCATGAAAACCTTGTACCACATAAGATAATGCAATAGGTTCAGCCTCTCTATCACTACAATAACTATATCCCCCGCCTGGAATTACTAGAATAAATGGTTTTTTTCTCAGTTCATTTTCAGCACATAAGTCGTTAAGATAAAGTGTAATTCCCGAATTTGCTTCCTCATCGAAAATTACTTCTTTTTTGTATACCATATTCAATCGCAACCTTCTTTGTTAGTATAAAAAACATCCCTTGATTCTGATTTTTCTTTACAAATTTCTATATATTGCTATGATCTCTTTTGCTAAATCTGTAAATGCAATCGCAGTCATTAAATGATCCTGACTATGAACGGCTAATAATGTGAGATTTTTATGATCCCCTTTAGCTTCATCTATTAATAAGCTAGTTTGGGAATGGTGCGCCGCTACTAACGCATTTTCTGCATCTTTAATTTTTCGATCAGCCAACTCAAAGTTTTTCTCTTTTGAAAATTGGATTGCCTCCATTGCATCACTTTTTGCATTTCCTGCATTCACAATCAAACTCATGATTATTTGTAAATCTTTATCTTCCAATATTATGCGCCTCCAATCATTTCCATCGCAAATTGCAGTACCTTTTCACCATTCATCATGCCATAATCACTCATATTTATGACCGCTACAGGTGTATGGTATTGTTCTACTTTTTCTTTAAATTGTTGTAGCATAAATCTTACTTGCGGTCCTAATAATATTGCAGCCAATTTTTCATTTTCAATAATTGTTTCTGCCTCTGAGGCAGAACGAGCAAAAATATTAACCTCTAAATTATTCGCTTTTGCGGCTTGTTCCATTCTTGTTACAAGCATACTTGTGCTCATTCCAGCTGAGCATACTAACATAATATTTTTTGTCATAACTATCCCTCTTTTACTAACTAATTTTTACAAACTTCAAGATTTACAAACCATTTGTTTCAATTATTTTTTTATACCAATAAAAACTATCTTTTTTGTAACGTGCTAAATCTAACAAGGACGTTTCGGTTCGATTAACGTAAATAAAACCATACCGTTTTTCAATGCCTTCGTGTGTACTAATCAGATCAAGCGCGCTCCAAGGACAATATCCAATAATTTCAACGCCGTCTTTTTCTGCCAGTTCCATTTGTTTGATATGCTCTTGTAAGTAATCAATTCGGTACTTATCATGAATTTTCCCATCAATTGTTAGGGTATCCTTGGCACCAATGCCATTTTCCGTAATCAATACAGGTAAGCGATATCGAGAATAGATTTCATTTAAGGTAAAGCGAAACCCTTTTGGATCAATAGGCCAACCAAATTCAGTTAAAGGTAAATGCTTATTTTCTACCGATTGAAAAAAACCTGGTATTCCAAATCCTGACTGTTGATCAATTTTATTTTCTTTTTCATAATAAGCAGAAACAGTCATCGTATTATAATAATTGATAGCTATATAATCACAAGTACCAGAAGCCAAGATGGCTTGATCTTCTTTTGTAATTTTAGGAGCAGCACCAATCGTTTCTAATAGATGCCAGGCGTTGTGGTTGTAAGTTCCATAAACCGCAACATCTAAAAACAGCCAATTTCGTAAAGCACTCATGTAAAAAGCTGCCAATTGATCTTCTGGCTTATCTGTAGCGGGATAAACACTGGCAATATTAGGTGCTGGTCCGATTTTCCCTGCATAATCTTGCTCATGAAAATATTTTGTCACTAAAGCTTGAGCTACTAACATATGATGGTTTTCTTGGAATTTTTCTTTCATTGATTTTTTACTTGTACCAATTACAGAGCCTGCAAGTGCCATCACATTTTGCTCGTTGATTGTTTGCCAATAAGGAATTTTTTCGCCAAAGCGTTCAAACAATAACTGACAATACTTTGAAAATTCAGTTATCGTCTCACGATTTTCCCACCCTCCTTTTTTTTCCACATACACAGGCAGATCAAAATGAAAAACGGTGACAATTGGTTTAATCCCCTGGCTTATTAATTCATCGATTAAAGCTTCATAAAACGCAATACCTTGTTCATTGACCTGACCATTTGGCATCACTCGACTCCACGAAATAGAAAATCGGTACGCCTTAAGACCAAGCTCTTTAAACAATTGCACATCCTCTTTAAAGCGATGATAATGATCAACTGCAACTTTGAAATCCGTTGTTCCTTCTGGAATTTCTTTGACATCTTGAACAGATGGCCCTTTGCCCGCTTCATTCCAGGCCCCTTCTACTTGATAAGCACTGGTTGATGCGCCCCATAAAAAATTTTCTTTCATCTACTTTACCTCCGCTGCCCCAAACAGATTTGCATCTGCCTTAAATTTTGCCGCTTCAATTGAGATCTTACTTAACGTTTGTTCAATTAGTGGTGAAACCAAGAATAATTGTTTATAATTCATTTGAATTTTATCGATAAGGCTCTTCTGCTGACTAATTCCTCCACCAATCACGATTTTTTCTAAATCCAAGATTGTTTGTAGATTAAAACAAAGGAGTGCAATTTCTTGGCAATACGCATTTAATATTTCTTCAGCTTCAGGATTTGTATTTTTCTTTAGTTCATCAAAAACCAGTTTTCCATCTTTTGGTACTTCTAATACTTTTGCAAGTTTCGCAATTAAAGCGACTGCCGAAAGACCTGAACCAACAAATGAATCTATCCCTACTATTTGACGATCCCGCACCAAAAAGCTAATTTCTCCAGCTTGCCTATGTTCGCCTTTGTATAATTTTCCATTGATAACAATACCTAACCCAACGCCCGTTCCTAAAATGAGCGCAGCTGCATTTTCTACCCCCTGTAAATTTCCTCTTTTCATCTCTCCAAGAGTAGCCGCCTTAGCATCATTTTCGACAACAACTTTTCCTGGAAAAAAAGACTGAACAAGTGAGATTAAATCAACTTGATTCAAGTAAGTGACCGCCCCACCAAATTTTACAATGCCAGTTTCTAAAACAGCTCCTGGCACAGCCAAAGCAACCTTTTCAAAGGACTCGTTATTCTGATAGTTCTTAATCAAAGTTTGAAGTAGCTCTGCTAATTCAGCTAAGTTTTTAGATGTGGGAAAACTTTTTTTATCAAATAGTTGTCCATTATCGATTACTGCTGATTTAATAGTTGTTCCTCCAATATCAATGCTTAATGTTTTCATCTTATCTTTACCTCAAAATCTTTATGCTTCCATTTCATCTTTCTTTTCAATTTTTGTTCCATTTTTTTCTAATGCTAGTTCTAATTCATATTCTTTTTTATCTGCAATTTTAATGAAGGGATACCACATCACGATTCCAATACCTAAACAAATAAGCATCAAAATTGTATAATTTAAACCACCAGCAAATGGCATTTTTATAAAAGTTGGTGTTGTCCAAGGCAATAACGACATTGTTGGATTAAGGGAAATCGGCAAAATCGTACTTGTTAGTCCCCAGGTTACAAAACCTGCAATTAATTGTGTAAATACTTGCGGAATAAAGAAAATAGGGTTTAAGATAATCGGCATCCCAAACATCAAGGGCTCAGTAATATTAAAGATTGACGGAATAAACGAAAGTTTCCCAAGTTGCTTCATTTTGGCTGATTGACAACGAATCATGAAAAATGTGACGAATCCCATAAAACCGGCCGCATACATGCCCATATAAATAACAGATGGTAATAAATAAGGTAATTTTTCACCACTTTGAAAAGCCGTCATGTTTCCAACAATCATAGTCATACTAATAGCACCTAGTGGTCCTTGTAACACGGCATTATGAATTCCAAAAAACCATAATACTGCCAGTAGTTCCATGATAATGATGATTGAAATTGGACTTGCCACCAAAGAGTTTAACGGTGCATTAATTACATCAATAAAGAATTGAAAAATACTTCCTGAAGCAGTATAACCAAACACTACGCGAAGACAAAAAACTAATGTAAAAATAATTGTTACTACAAATACTGGAGCAAGTGATTGCGTGACCATTGGTGGTACACTGTCTGGTAATTTGATCATCAGATTTTTCTTTGATAAAAAGGCATAAAAACGGGTAACCAGTAGAGCAACTAACATGCCAATAAATAGCCCTTGTCCGCCAAGATAATCTAATTTCAAAGCACCAATTGCTTGTTGTGTTGCCTCACCATTTTGTGTCACAGTTGTCATGATTTGTTGTGGCATAAGCATGATAAAACTTGCTAATGAGATTAAAGCTGCATTTCGTTCGTTTGTCTTTAACTGTTTAGCATAGGAAAATGCTAAGCTATAAACAACATACAGCGAGAACACACCGGTTACGCCGTTAGTAATAGCTTCTACGTGTTGGTAAATACCAATTTTGGTTAAGTAATCAATCCAGCCCGGAACAGGAAAGTTTCCTATGATTGTCAGCAATGCAATGCCCAATGTTAAAGGACTCGTTCTAATAAATCCTTCCATCAAAGCACTCAAGACTTTATTTTGTTGCAATTTTTGTGTTAGCGGTAACAGTTTATTTCCTAAAAAAGATTCTAATTTTTCCATGATGATACTCCTTTAGTTATTATTATTGAATGATTTTCTTTTTGCCCCAATATATCTAGTTGAAAAACATACTCGCCTTTATTCAGATGGAACTCGCCATTATTATCAAAAAAACCTAAATCTTCTTTTGAAATATCAGCTGCCAACTCTTGTTGTTCTTTTGCTTTTAATAGAAAATGCTGTGTGGCAACTAGCCGTTTAACAGGTTGAACAATTTCAGCAGCATAATTAAGCAAATAAATTTGCGCAGTGAGCCAACCTTCAGAATCATTTAAATTCTGTACCTCAAAATGACAATGAAGCTTTTCTTCACTTTCTTCAATGGATAGCCAGTGACCTTCAGCGCTTGTATAGCTTAGGCCTGATCCAAAAGAAAATAGTGGGTCATTTGATTCGTCAATATATTTTGAAACAAAACGTTCTGTATGAGTACTATTTGCTAGCGGGCGACCGGTAGAAGTATGGGCATAATACACAGGGATTTGCCCTTCGCTTCTTGGAAAAGACATTGATAATCTCGCTGAAGGATTCGCTTTCCCAGTTAAAAGATTCGTAATCCCTTTTCCTCCCATTACCCCTGGAAACCATACCACTAGCAAACTATCAAAATATTTTTCTACTTCTGTTAATACTAAAGGCCGTCCGGTATATAATAATGCAATTATGGGCTTGTTCAATCTTGATAACATCTTAATTAGTCGAATTTGTTTTTCAGGTAAATGAAGATTGCTTTTTGAAGCCCCTTCTCCACTTTCTAAGAATTGTTCACCAAGCGTTAAAAGAATGACGTCTGATTTTTTTGCTTGTTCTAGCGACTGTTCCAAAAGATAACCTTCATCTTCAATCGGACCGTTTAATTGCTCAAACATATCTTTCAATGGCCCGAATGGCTCGTAGTTTTCGTATAAATTAAACCCCCTTGAAAAATATAATTGTTCCTTATCAAATTGCTCTAAAAGACCGGATTTAAGCGTGTATACATCAGAAGATCTACCACTGACAGATGCCCAAAAGCCTAATGTAAAGTGGCTTTCCGCATAAGGTCCTATAACAGCAATTTTTTGCTTTGTATCTGGATCTAATGGAAGTAATGCTTTATTTTTTAAGAGGACACAACTTTTTTCAACTAGTGTTGTTGCAATTTTCTTTGACTCTGTGGTTAAAACTTCACCTGTATTTTCCTGTTTTAATCCTCTAAAGGGATTTTCGAACAAGCCTAATTTATTTTTCAAAACTAGAATACGCCACACCGCATTATCTAATCGTTGGGCAAATTCCGCTTCTTTCACTAACTCTGGCAATGCGTTAGCGTAGGTCGACGTCATCATATCCAGATCCACCCCTGCCAGTAATCCTTTTTTTGCCGCATCTTTAGCATCTTTGGCATATCCATGGGGCGCCAATTCTGCAATGGCAGCATAATCGGATACTAATACACCACGAAAGCCAAATCTTTCTCTTAATACGGTCTCATTCAACCATTGATTACCTGTTGCTGGAACACCATTTAATAAATTGAATGCAGTCATAACCAATTCACATTTTGCATCTACCGCAGCTTGATAGGGCTGCAGATATTCATTGAATAATTTTTGATTTGATAATTCCACTTGATTGTACTCGCGACCACTTTCGGGAGCTCCATAGGCTGCAAAATGTTTAATACATGCTGCAACATGGTCTTCTTTCAGATAGGTATCATCCTCACCTTGATAGCCTTTTACCACACTTTTAGCAAACTGTTTACTTGTATAAACATCTTCACCAGGTGATTCCATCACTCTTCCCCATCGTGGATCACGCACTAAATCAAGCATTGGAGAGAAAACAACATGAATACCATTTCGATAACTTTCTTTTGCTGAGATTTCAGCTGCTTGTTTGATTAAATCAAAATCATAGGAACCAGCTTGAGCTAAAGGAATAGGAAAAACTGTTCGAAATCCATAAATAATATCTGACATGAACAACAGAGGTATTTTATATGTGCTATTTTTTAAGACATCTTTTTGAATCTGATATAATTTCTGATGATCATTTACATTATAAATTGATCCTATTTCATAAAAGTTTGGTTCTTTTTTGAAACCTAAGTCTTTTACTGGCCCTGTGTTCATTACACCACTTTCAACAAAGATATCTCCATTTAACTGAATCAGCTGAGAGATTTTAGCGTCGATAGTTAGTGAATTAAATAGCTCTTTTAATTTTTTTTTCTCCATCTAACCCTCCTGTAAACGTTTTAAATTTCAGGTTGATTATATAGAGATTTCATACTAAGATATACTAAAATAAAAGATTTTATACTAAAAAAGGAGAATCGCATGAATTTCGAAGCTCTCTCGTTAGTTTTGAAACGCCTTTATCATAAATATCTGATTCCTTTGTTCCTTATTACCGAAAACGGGCAAGTAATCATCCCTCAAAATTCTACCTGGACAACTGATTATCTTAATGAAGATTACTTAAATCCTCCACCTCAAGATAATATTTTCTTCTATGAAGATAGTGACTATTTTTTTGGTAATTTTACCTGTGATTTACCCGATTATGGAACTTGTTTAGTCTTAGTTGGACCTTGTGGCATTTTAGGAACGAAACGCGATACTTTTACTTTTCATGACCATCAATATTTGGCGGGTATCCATTATTCAAAAGAAAGCCAACAAGCTTTTATTGAGTTTGTGGAATTATTGTATGCCTTACTAAATGGCCAGATAGCTTCTAACCGTCAGCATAAATGGATATATAGAAATCGCAGAGACGGGATCCATACAGAAACAATTTTAACGAACAATTTATACAATCGGCGATTTGAAGATCCTTTTTTAGACTCGTTTGAGTTTGAAAGAAGATATATAGAAGCCGTAAGAAGGAATGAACCCGAAAAAATCGAATGGCTATTTAAAAAAATGAATCATACCTATAATTCTAAGCTTTCGCTCAATAAAATTGAAAATTTGAAATACAAATATTCTGGACTCATTACAATCTTAACAAGAGTAAGTGTCAGCGAAGGTGTCCCTATTAGCCAAGCATACAGTTTGTCTGATTCATTAATTCAAAAACTACAAAACATCCATACCGTATCGGAATGTATGGCACATATTAAAGAAACATCTTTCTTATTTATGGAACTTATACATGACTTTCCTTATTCAGAAATAAGTAGCCTAGTTAAAGACCTACTAAATTATATTGACACACATATTTATGAGCGTATAACAATTAGTGATTTGGCTCAATCAGTTCAAAAACATCCTACACATATAAACACCCAATTCAAAAACGCTTTAGGACAAACCGTTCACGCATATATCAATCAAAAAAAAATAGCCGAGGCCAAGTTTCTTTTGCTTTTCACAGATAAAAGCTACAAAGAAATAGCCACGCTCCTTCATTTTTCAAATCAAAGTCATTTTATTCAAGTGTTTAAACGTTTTGAAAAAGAAACACCTTCTGAATTTAAAAATAAGCATTTCTATGATATTTTTTAAAATCAATAATGCATCGCATGAGAAAACTTCTTATCTTTTTTTGATAGAAAGAAGTTTTCTAAGTGAATATCATGACTATAATATATTCAATACTTTTTGGTTAGACAAACGTGAGGTTTTAAACAAAAAGGCTTTCTTAGAAATTCTTCCTGTTTTACGTGCGTTTTTCGGTAAATGATTTTACAACATTCAAAGGCTAGTTCATCACTGAAAGAAGTAACAACCTTTATTTTATAACAGTGTTAAATTGTGGTAATTGGATATCTCTTTCAATTTTTCCATCTCTCATCACAATTGTTCGGGATGTTTTCTCAGCAAGTCCCAAATCATGAGTCACCATAATAATCGTTTTTCCTTGACCCACCAATTCATGAAATAAATCCATTGTCAACTTACGTGAATGGGTATCCAAAGCGCTGGTTGGTTCATCTAAAAAAATAATCTCCGGGTCAGCTAAAATAGTTCGTGCAATAGCCACTCGTTGCTGTTCACCACCTGAAAGTGCGTCAATTGGCTGATTGAGTTCTGCTTTCAACTCAAGCCGTGTTGCGATTGCTTCCACGGAGGATTTTTCAATTTTTCGTCCGTTCAAGATACCTGGTAACATCAAGTTATCAAAGGCTGATAGCGATGGTATCAATTGATAATCCTGAAAAATAAAGCCAATTTCTTACCGTCGAAACTTTGCTAGTTTTGAAGCACTCCATTCATAAGGAGATTTTCCCTTAATTAGCACTTCCCTTCAGTAGGTGGCAATAAACTAGATATACAATACCGTAAAGTTGATTTTCCCGAACCTGAAGGACCCACGATCGATACAAATTCTCCTCGCTTTATCTCAAAAGAAATATCACTTAAAACCTCTAACAAATTTCCCTTTGCCAATTCAATTTCCTTTTTTAGGTTTTTTACCACAATAACTTCATTCATCATGATCCCTCTACTTTCCTATCCATTGACATAAGCTTTTATCCTAACCTTTTCCAACCAATAAATCGGTGCAAAACAAAGGAAAGACAGGGAAAATATCCCCAGCGTCAATAAAATATTTACTGTCCAATTTGCTCGGAAAATATCACCGCCACCTAAAAAGGCAACCCTTAACAACGGAATAGCAAATAAAAGTGTTCCTAAAAAAGTAATGATAATCGAAAGAATCGCAGCCGTGCCGATTTCCGTCAATTTGAGTTCAAAAATCCAACTTGGCGTACACCCGGTAAAAAAGTAGTGATCTGCTTCTTTTTGCGTTTTCATCTTGAAAAGACTAATCGAAGTGACAATATTCGCCAAGCTAATCAAAATTGGTGCACCAAAAACAAAAACTAGACTAACAATCAAATCGTAAATCGCACTTTCGTCATTTCTACCGTCTACTAACATTTTTGTATTTAAAAATAAAGCAATAAAATTCCCAATCAGCAGGGCAATAACACTAACTGGGCGAATTAGCTTGATCATATTTTCTTGATGGAACTGCAAATCATAAAAAGCAGAACGAATCAACGGATGTTTGGTAATCGATGGCAGCTGCGCAACCATCTTTACCATTTGGATAAATAAAGACGAATCAAAAAATTCATGGCGACAATCAGCAACAACCATTGTTCCTCCTGCAACGCCTCACGAATCAAAAGCTATTTCACAAATTAATTGGAGTTAAGTTTCATTTAAAGTACAGCCACTGGAATAAAAGATTTTGTGTTCATTGGCGCTTGTTGTTTAATTTTTCATT
Organism: Enterococcus saigonensis; assembly: GCF_011397115.1. Taxonomy (NCBI): domain Bacteria; kingdom Bacillati; phylum Bacillota; class Bacilli; order Lactobacillales; family Enterococcaceae; genus Enterococcus; species Enterococcus saigonensis. Next base: position 1,544,000 of record NZ_AP022822.1, read on the forward strand.
TTTCCCGCTCTATAGTCATCTTGAAAGTTTACCTATTAGCCAATATTCATCTAATTTTTGGTTCGTACCGAGTCCCTTTCCATGTACATTAATCACAGCATACCATTGACGATACTCTTCATTTGCTATCAAAAAGAGCGTTTTAGCTGAAAAAAATTAGTATGAAGCAATAATCCTCCAATTTCCATTCTTAATTAACCTCAACTGATATTGGTAAATGTTTGTTACCTTTTCAACTACATTTAAATACTTTATTCCAACATTAATTTGAAACCCTTTCCCATTTTTCTTATAAATAGGATTCACTAATTCCATAAATTTCAAGTTAGGATCAAGTGGTCTCAACGTATCATTTTCAATATAGTATTCAAGTTCTTTTTCGGATGCTGATGGATAAAACTTGAAAAAAGCCTCTAAAAACTCAGTAATTTCTTCTGTTGTTTTAGCATCAATTTCTGAATCATTTTCTACTTGTTTTGCCTCATAGTGTGCCTTTTCTGGTTTTGCAATCATGGTAGGCAAAGTCGTTACAATATGATTCCCATTTTCATCTTCAAAGATTGTCACTCGATATGCAGAAGAAATCGATTGGGCCTTTTTTCCCTCCATAATCTTTTGCTCCACTAAAAACGAAACGACAAATTCCTCCGAGCTCTTCTCAACGTCTAGAATTTTTACTGATTGAACTTCTGAACTAGTAGGAATATCTGCCCAAGAGTACTCATTCTCTTTTCAATTTCTTCTTTATTATTCTTCCATGAAAAATATTCTTTCGCAAAATCCTTCGCAAAACTTTCAACGCCAGAAGTATTCACTACCTTTTCCTTCACAACCACTTTTTCATGAGTCCTATATTGATCAATAGCGGTGAAATTTTTGTAGATGCCAAAAGCAATATTACAAGACAATAAAAGCCAAAGGACAAGCACCATTTTTCGATTCTTGCCCACGGAAACGACTCGTTCTTTCTTCTTTTTTGAGGTCTTTTGCTTTTGATTCCGTTCAATTTTGATTTTCATGTTTTTCCTCTTTTCTCTTATTTGTATCGACCAGCTCCGATAAGATGTTGCTGCCAATAGTTTTCCGTTAGATTCGTCCATTCCACTGGATCTCCTGCATGATACATACGATTCTCTCCTGCATAAATGCCCACATGGGTCACATAAGTACCTGCATCATAAGTTGAATGAAAGAAAATCAAATCACCTGGTTTGGCATCTTTTAAATCAATATGGGTCCTAGCATCATAGTGGTTCTTTGTGAATTGCGAGGGCTCCAAGCTAAATTTTCCATAACCAGCAGTTACTAGATAAGACCACTACAATCAATATTCATCTCAGAAATTACCCATAGACTGCAAATCCATACTTCATCGGCCTCATCAATTTCCCAATCATTGAGGTCGATGAAAAAGGACATCAAAATGATTTCTTGTCTTAGAAGAGGTAATGCTGCAATCGCCTTTGCTAACTCGTCGCTTGAAATAAAGACTTTTATACCTAGAACAATAAAACTGGCGCTACTATTCAAATTTGGTTCCAAATAATAGAGCTCTGTACCCAATCCTTTTTGTTCCAATATTTCCATTGAGATTTGACGTTGGGTAAACATAACGTATTCCTTTTGAATGTTAGAGCTTCATTATGAACTACTTTCTTACAAAAACTATCAAACGTGTGTCGAATGTGGGTTTCCTCTGAGTCGCCCATAAAATTCTCCTCCTCAAAAAAATCATTCAACTCGTTTTACTTCTATCCCTTTCCATTATTACTACAATCTGAGAGAGAGCATTTTTCGAAAAAGCTAAAATTTTTTCAAAATAAAAAAGGCATACAGACAAAAATTGTCTATACGCCTCACAAACAAAGTCAACCACCTAACTATTTTTAATTGTTAATACCTTTCATCTATTAACCCATCAATTATTTTTCAATATAAACTACTAGCCACTCTGATAGTATTTATCATATTTAAATTGTACGGTATCTCTTTCTACTTGCTTTATATGTTGCCACGGCCATCACGGCAATATCAATAAAGATAGCGTAAATCATCGCTGGTGGGTAAACACCCACAGTTAAAACTAGCCCTAGTATTTTTATTGACAAGTCTAATATAGTCATATTATTCGGGGTAGCATATAGTAAACCAAAACCGACATTTTCATTTACCTTATTTAACGACTTAGAAATCATTATATTACTCAAGGTAACACCTATAACGATAACTCCATACATTGTCTGTGCCGTCTTATTGTAGAAATTTGATGAAACAATACTAGTTGTATATGGAAAAAAAGAGGAGAAAAATAGCAAAATTAAAGTATAGACAACTGTACTATTACTTACCTTTTTTATAGATTGCCAATTATTGTGGTGAGTCAGCCACATTAGTCCAAGCCAGAAAAATGACAAAGTATAGGAGAAAAAATTTTCCCGTAAGTCCCAAATTCCTGATAAGGATAGAACTTTAGGTTTTTCTAACTCAAGTATTAGGATTGTCATAATAATTGCTAGAACAGCATCTGTAAATGCCGCAATACGGTCTTTTTCCATTTTCCATTTTCCACCTTTTCATACTCACTTACTTTTGTAACTGTTTTTTTTATGACTTGTAGACTTTTTTTGTTAAGCTAAAGGCTTTCAAAGCACTTGGCCAACTACAATAGAAACCAACTTGAGTAATAACTTCAAAAACTTTCTCTACAGGTACCCCATTCTTTTTTGCTAATATCAGTTGTATCTCCAGCTCTTCAAAATTTTCTGCCGAAATGAGGGCAGAAATTATCGTTAAGATTTTTGTATGTAAATCTAATTCCTGCTTTTTAAGAGAGGTATCCATTATTATAGTCTCAAGTTCTAGTTCATTAAAATTTGAATCAAAAAGTTCGAATCTATCTTGATCAATAATTATTTTTTCCATTTCGTTTTCCTTTCAATATATCAAACAGTATGTTTTGTTTAAAATTTCATTTTGCTTACATGAATGTGCTCTGAAAAAGCAAAATACAACATAATAACCTATAAATTGACTCCCACATCCTACCAAAGAAATTCAATCCAACGCGATTTCTACTTTAACTATATACTTTGGACTGAACTCCAAGGCAAGAACTTTAATCATTTTTCTTGCTATAGAGTGGACTCCATAGATTAAACTAAATCTATAAAAAATTAGGAGTGATTTCATGAAAAATACTTTTATAAATGCGAGTATCAATAGACATGGTCGCACAGCAAAACTTGCAACGGAGATATTTAAAGAACAACCTTATCAAGTAATTAACTTGGTAGATTTTCAAATCGATCAGTTAGGACGTGTTTCGACAAATGATGAACTTGAAAAAGTATTAGAGATATTAAGTGGATCGGATAACTTAGTAATTGGTACGCCTGTTTATTGGTATTCTATGAGTGGCCACTTAAAAGCTTTTGTTGATCGGTTAGGAAACCGTGAAGGAAATCCTGAAAACCCAAGTGCTCCATTCACTGACTCTAACTTATACCTGATTGTTCAGGGAGCATTTCCTCCAGAAGATGTGGCACCTTCAATTATCAATGTTTTTCAACATCTTGCGGATCGTTTTAATATGAATTATAAGCAGTGTATTACCAATGAAAAACAAGCAAAAAAAATAATTCTTTAAAAAAGGAAAAGGATAGTTACTTTAATTGATAGTAACTATCCTTTTCCTTTATTCTATTTTTAAAGTTTTTTTCAATTTTTTTCATTAAATCAATAACAGCACACACGTTATTGTTTTTCGTAGTTTCTCTCCCACATTTTTTCAACATTGCTATCATTTAATTCACCAGATTTAAATTTAGCTAAGTGATCATCATACGTATCAATTTTATATTGGAGTAAGTTTCTAACTTTTTCCATTTCTGATATTTTTTCATCTAGTTCGTTCAATTGATCAAAAAGAATTGATTTTTGTGCATCGGCAACATCCTCTGTCTCTCTTTTTTGAGAGAGTGCACAAAATTCAATTAACGACTCTACAGATAAACCTGCTAAACGTAAATTTTTTGCCAAATAAATCCAATTTAAATCTCGATTAGTATAATCTCGGTACCCAACGGCGTTTCTTGTAACCGGTGGTATAACACCTACTCGTTCGTAATATCTCAGAGTATCCACAGTGAGATCGAACATTTCTGCTGCTTGTTTAATATTCAATTTTATCCCCCCTGTTCTTTCACATCTATTCTAATCCTTGAAGTTTACTAAAAGGCAAGTAATGAGTATAAATCAATGTTTAATAATGCTTTTTTCAGATATCATCTAATATGATAATTATAATTCTGGAATATTGAACCTACAACACCGTGTAATTCTATTTTTTCTTGGGTTCTTTTAATTTGAAACAACTACTAATGACTTAATGGCTTTTCGTTTATCCATCGCTTCGTATGCATCTTGAATATTTTCTAGATTAAAGTGCTTCGTAAAAACCTTTCCAGGTTGAATCTTTCCTTCTAAAACAGCCTTTAAAAGTATTTCACGGTTGTACGTAGTAACATTAGCTATGCCGCCTCGTAATCCAATATTGCTCCAAAACAGGTTATTGGTATTCATTTCTTCCTTTTGAGGTACACCTACACGGCCAACAATCGTTCCCGGACGTCCACATTTAATTGCAGTATCCACTGACTGATCAGTTCCGACGCATTCAAGTATCGCATCTGCGCTGGCACCATTTGTCAATTCCTTTACTTTCTCAACCGCCTTATCGCCACGTTCTGCAATAATATCTGTAGCTCCAAACTCGCGAGCTAGTTGAGCTCGATCTTCGTGCCTACTCATAGTAATAATTCGTTTCGCACCAAGAAGTTTTGAAGCAATCACTCCGCATAAACCAACTGCCCCATCGCCAAGTACTACTACTACATCGCCTGTTTTTACTTCTGCACTAGCAGCAGCATGATACCCCGTTGCCATCACGTCAGCTAAAGTTACAAAGGAATCTAGCATATCTTCTGAATAGTCTTCTGGTTGACCAGGAATTTTAACTAGTGCCCAATCTGCGTTGATGAAGCGCAAATATTCACCTTGATAGCCACCATTCTCGCCAGATTCTCTATTCATACAATTACCATCAAATCCAGCTAAACAAGCTGCACAATGTCCACATCCATGGGTAAAAGGAGCAATTACAAAATCACCAACCTTTACATTTGTAACAGAACTACCTACTTGTTCAACAACTCCTATCGCCTCATGTCCCACAGTAGTATTTTCTTTACGAGGTGATATCCCACGAAACCACCACAAGTCTGACCCACAAACGCTAGCACGTACAATTCGAATAATTGCATCTGTTGGCTTCTTGATGGTTGGTTTCTCTCTATCTTGAATTTCCACTTTTCCTGGTTCTACAAAAACAGCAACTTTCAAAAAGAAGACCTCCTTAGTTATTAAATTTTAATAGCCACTATGATATGAATCGCAAAAGATAGACAACTAGTCTTTCAACTCAACTAGTTATCTATCTCTATCGAATATAGTTCCTTTTAGTTATTACTACCAAAAGGAATTCTCAATATACTTCTACAACAATCAGCTTATATGAAATAAATAGTTTTTGATAAAAAATTTTGAAATTACTATTTTTGTTCACATACTCATAATTCTTTAGCAATTACATTACTTGTCTACTTGGACGAATAATGATTTCATTAATTGCTGCATCAGCAGGAGCATTAACTGCAAAAGCAATTGATTCAGCAACTCGATCTGGTGAGATCGCAAATTCATTATAAAATTGTTCTGTTCCTTTTCGAACTGCTTCATCCGTAATTGAATTTGTTAATTCAGTTGCAATTGCTCCTGGAGAGATTACAGTAACACGAATGTTACTTCCAGCTTGAGCTTCTTCTTGTCTTAAGCCTTCACTAATTGCCAATACTGCATGCTTTGTTGCACTGTAAACGGAAGAGCCTGGTCCAACAATATGTCCTGCAACTGAAGATGTATTAACATAATGACCAGATTTTTGATTACGCATAATGTCAAGGCTAGCATTGATACCGTATAGAACTCCTTTTTGATTAACATCAATCATTCGATCCCAATCTTCAACTTTTCCATCAGACAAAAGTGATTGTGGCATTAAGCCAGCGTTATTCATCCAAACATCTATACGACCAAAAGTATCCATCGCTTTTTTAGCTAACTCTTTAACAGAATCCAAATTCACGACATCTGTTACCTGATAGACAGCTTCACCACCTAATGCTTTAATATCTTCTGCAATTTCTTTTAAGCGCGATTCTCTTCGGGCTCCAAGAACAATTTGATTTCCTTGTGAGGCAAGAAGCTTGGCTGTCGCTTCTCCAATTCCACTTGATGCTCCTGTAATAACGATAACTTTTTTAGACATAGTAACACTCTCTTTCCTATTGATATGATGATAACTTACACCCTAGACCTAACTCTAAGGCAAGAGAAATGATTCTTTTTTTTAAAAAAATATTTGTAATGATCTAAACGACTGATCGACAAATGATTCTTCATCGTGGCCACCTTTAGCTACGAAATATTTAAGATTAGTATTATTGAAACTTGCTTCATCGTTAAGTTCCGCTATTGTTCTTTCCATAGAAGTTTTCGTACCATCAGACTCTCCTACTGATGCGCTGATTAGAAAATCTTGAGTATCTAATCCCAATTTTTCTACGGCATGGTTCATAACTGAAGAATCACTATAATTTGGTCCAGCCATTGGCATAAAGTATCTAAAATACTCTAAATCGTGTTGAAAGACAAACCAAGATGTTGCACTCCCCATAGAAAAGCCTCCAAATGCATGGTGATTTCTAGCTCTTTTCAGTTCATTCTGATTGCCGTTTTTTGCGTACGTGTGATATCGATTTGCAATTAATGGCATAAGATCCGTAATTAGTTCAGTCTTTGCAAACCGTTCGTTTAATGGGATATCATCGTTCCAGTTTCCAGTAATCATAGATCGATTTGGATAGTAACTTGGTGCCACAACAATTACAGGATCAATTTTGCCGGAATCAATCAGATTGTCTATCATTGAGCACCAAAGAATGGGTTGATTTTTATCAACATCTCCCAAAAAATCTTCCGGTCCCATATTCCAACCATGCATTAAATACAAAACATCATATCTTTTTTTATTTTTAGTTTTTTTATACTCCGCAGGTAAGTATACCAATGCTTTTTTTTCATATTCTCTTTTTTCAAAGGTAGTTTGATACGTTATCTGTTCGACACTACCCATTCGTTCTCTACTCAATGTTTTTTTATGTTTTTCAGATATTGCATTATTTAATCTATCTTCTATCAGATTTTGGTTCTTAACTGGTTCCTTGCTACTCGTTATGCTCAAATTATTAAAAAAAGCAATACCAATTACAACAAACAACATAATAAATATGGAAATGGGGACAAGAGTTCTTTTCATGCAACCTCCCAATTAATAATGTCATCAGACTTATGAAGCTCCGATAGTTTCTAAAAATTCATTTTTATAAGCCAGGCAAAGGTATTCCTTTTTGATACTGGTCAGGTTGTAAGTAGTTTTTTACTAATCGATCAGGCAGGCCTAGTTGCGTCAGTTGCTCACGTGATATGGAAGCAATAATCTCATCTGTTCTATCTTCACGAATTTTTTTTGTAAAATTAGCATCAAGTAATAGTGCTCGTCCAATATAAACGCCGTCGGTCTCGTTGATCACCTTCATAATATCTTCTGGTTGATGAACATGGGCTCCAATATAAAGAAGACAGTTATCATCAGTTAATTCTTTAAATAGTTCAGCAAAACTTTTTTCATACCCCTGAGGTTTAGAATCTAGATCGTAATTCAATCCACCAGAAAGCGATACATTTAAATAATCTATCCCAATCTCAATTGCATGTCTCGTTTGTTCGAGCATATCCCCCACTAGATAACCTATGTTCTCTCCATGAATCTCTTCCGGACTAATACGCCAGCCTAAAATAAAATTCTCATCACTGAAATAAGAAATCTCATCTTTTACTGCTCTCAATACTGTTAGAGGAAGTCGCATTCTTTTTGTTAAGCTTCCTCCCCATTCGTCCTCCCTATGATTTGAATATTCTGAAAAGAATTGCTGTAATAAATCATGATTACAATTATGGATCTCAACACCGTCAAATCCAGCTTTAATCGCCCTTCTTGTAGCAAGTTTGAAATCTTCCATCAAATTCTCTATATCCTTCAATGACATTTCTTGAACCTCATAATCTAACCAAGGAAATACCATTTTTGATGGACCATAGATCATCTTCCCATTTTTTGCAGAAATTCCAGATTCCCGTCCCGCATGAGACAGTTGTAGAATTGCCTTGGCTCCCGAAGATTTTATCGCTTTTGCAAGCTTACTTAGTCCGTCAATATCACTATCTTGTGAAGCACTTAATTGTCCCTCTACTTGAATCCCGTGATCATTAACATATGCATAACCAGTAACGGCGATTCCAACATTGGTAGCTCTTGATTTCATATATGACAATTGTTGTGCAGTTACTTTTCCTTGATTTGCTGAATCATCACACATTGGTGCCATCATTAAACGATTTGAAAGCTTAACACCATTTGGTAAAGTTAAAGAATCAAAAATTTTATCAAAAGACATACTGTTCACTCCAATTATTCAACTTTTTATTATTTTCAATCTACTAAAAATACTTTATGAATTCTAAGAAAGAACAGAATTCATAAAGTATTAATCATGATTACTAAAGGGCGTTATAAACTTCGTCTCTTACAGGTTCTAGCCATTCAGCTGTACCCGCTGTAATCGCAATATGCGAGAACCAGCTCTCTTTAGTTGCTCCATGCCAGTGCTTCACTCCCTCGTGAGTAACAATAACATCCCCTGGAGTCAATTTCTGTGGAGATTGGCCTTCTTCCTGATACCAACCTTCACCGCCTGTAACTAAGAGAATTTGATAACCATTCAAATGTTTATGCCAATTGTTTCGACATCCAGGTTCAAAAGAAACATTTGCCACACCTACATTAATTTCAGGGTCATTTACTAATCCAGCTACAAAACTTTTCCCTATAAAATATTTTGCATACGCTTCATTTTCATCTCCAAGAGGAAAAATAATTCCCTCTTTTACGTTAGTATTTAGTTCCATGTCAAAGTCTCCTTCTATTTAACTTCGTCCACCCAATCTATAACTTCTTGTCTAGAGTCCGCAACATTATTTCGTGAAATACTTAAGGCGTTCGAGACCACTTCAGAATTCGATAACTCATCTTCTAGAATACCAACTGTTCCAGCTAGTCCACTTCCTCCATGGGTACTAAATGGTACAATGCGTTTCCCTGAAAAATCATAACTTTCTAAAAATGTATAGAAAGCCATTGGAAAATCAGCGTTCCAGATTGGGTATCCAAGGTAAATTGTGTCATACTGATCCAAATTGGTGATTTTAGAGGCTAAACTTGGCCGATCATTATTGCTTTTCTCTTCTGCAGCAACATCCAATAAATCATCAATGTCTGTAGGATAAGATTTGTCCGCTTGAATTCGAAAAGTATCAGCCTTTAACTCTTCTGAAATCCAGTTTGCCGTTTGCTGTGTTAATCCTAGATATTCTCCATTTGCTTCCATAACGCTTGCACCAGTAGTAACATCTAAATCATCTCCGACCGGAAGAGAAAAATACGCAACTAATGCTTTTCCATCCCCTTCTGGATTTTTAACCTCAGAAGTAGTAGTTATCGAACTCTCTATGGCATCATTTGAAGAATTTTCCTCAATTGCTCGTTCATTATCACTACTGCATGCGCCTAAAATTAACAGGGTTGGTAAAAAAAGAGTTATTAAAGTTTTTTTCATGAAAGCCTCCAATATTCATTTTTTTAGTTTATTAATAAAAACTAGGTTTAGCCCATTCTGTATCTGGTTCTCCAACACCTAGACTTTCCCGATGATAGTCTAGTTTGCCTGTTAACAGATCGGTGACAACTTGAGATACAGCTTCCCGTGTCACTTGAGCTTCGGTAAAAGGTTCTCCTTTTTTTGTCAAATGTACATTCGTATTTCCTGGTTCATTGTATAACCATGTAATTCGTAAAATAATATAATCCAAACTACTATTTTCAATAGCATCTGCCGCTTTACGATATTCTGAATTCCACATAATTCCGGTATTAGCTCGATACCATTGTTGAAATTTCCCTTCAATTTCCTCATAAATATCAGGAACACTTGCCGCAATAAATCTCTTGATTTTTGCGTCTTCAAATACTTTAATCAACGGTTTTACTAGGCTATCTCCACCTACGTAACTTAAATACACAGCATCCACATCAACCAAGTTTTCACGAATTTTATCAAGTTCTTCAAATGTTCCATCGACTAACTCAACTCTACTGTTGTCTTCAAAACTCAAACGTTTAGAAACATTTCGCCCATACAAAACTAGATCAAAATCAGTCTGAGTCAATAAATCATTTGTGACCATTTTACCGATTTGTCCCGCTGCCCCTAGTATCATTACTTTCATTACTAAATCCTCCATTACAGAAATTTTTGTTTTTGCGTACTATTTTGATTGCTACTTTTTAAATGAATTTCCTCATTGTCATTTACAAAATGATTTTTAAAAAATATATGAAGGGACTCATTAGTCAGACATTTTATTGTGAGTTACTTTTTCGTAATAACTATCAAATAAATCTTTCCCATGTTTTCTTTCTAACTGTTCTTGATAAATAGCTATCTTCTTATCTAGCAACTGTAAATTATTCTCATACATTTTGTACTGTTCAAAGACCTTTTTCCTATGTTCTACAAGAATTGTCATTAATTCTTGTAAATTACCTTCAACGTGTTCTTTTCGTAATCGAGTATATCGAACCAAGTCTTCAATAGACATTCCCGTATTTTTCATATGAGAAAAAAATTCCATCCAAATTACATCGTCTTCTGAATACAGCCTTAAGTTACTCTCATTTCTCCGTGGAGAGACAAGTCCCTTTTTTTCGTAAAATCTCAATGTATGTTCGGAGAAACCTGTAAGCTTAGAAAATTCACCAATTCTATATTCCATAAGCTCTCCCTCCAAATTGACTGACCCATCTAATCTGCATATATTTCCTTAGCTAAATTAAAAGCACTCCATGCTTTTGGCCATCCGCAATAAAACGCTAGATGAGTAATGATTTCAGAGACTTCATCTTTAGTAATTCCATGTTCTTTTCCTAGTCTTAAATGCGCGCTTAGCTGCTCAAAGTTTCCGCCAGATAGTAAAGCAGAAATGGTAATCATGCTTCTTAGTTTTGGTGATAACTCATCTTCTCGAGACCATACTTCACCAAAAAGAACGTCATCATTAATTTCTGCAAATTTTGGAGCAAATTCACCCAAATTATCTCTACCAGCTGTTTGTTTTTTTGCCATTATTTATTCCTCCCTAATTTAGATTACAGTTTTAGTCTACACCTTAGAGTTAACTCTAAGTCAACAGATTGTGACGCTATTTTTTATTCATAGATTTTGATTTTTTCATTTAAAATTGTTAAAGCAGTTTCAATTTCATTTCTTTTAAGCTCTAATTCATTCTTCTGAAATTCAATAAATGCTTTACATTCTGAAATATTGCCCTTATTGCAACAATCATAGTACTCCTTTAAAGAGTCGATAGGAGTTCCTACAGTGCGCATGGTTTTTACAAAGCTTATCCATTCTAAATCACTTTGCTTATATTTACGTAAGCCCCCTTTTGACCGATCAATCTTCGGAAGTATTGCGATTTTTTCGTAATATCTCAATGTTTCTTGCGGAACACCCACAGCTTTGCTTACTTCTGATATATTCATAAGCAGGATCCCCTTAGAATTTTATCTATTCTTCATTATTTAAAATATTTAATTCTCTATCTTTCATACTACTAATTGAAATAAAAACTAGTCCAACAATTGCAAATGCAAAAAGGATAATAGCCTCCGTATAAAAGACCCCTCTAATCGAACCAAAAATATTCAGTCTTTCGATTATAGCAATACCGTATGGCGAAAAGGCAGAGCCTAAATTGAAGCCAACTAGCAGCAAGGAAGTAGCCAAGCCAGGGTTAATTGACGGTGAACTATTTACCTTATTAAAAAGATATGGAATAAAAGTTCTGAACGAAAATCCACACAGAATTGCACCTAGAGCTGTTACAAGCACGCTATTGGATAACCCCATAATCAGTAAGGCCAAACCCATAAATGAGAACGATACAGGAACAATATATTTTTTTAATAGGTTTAAAGTTTTTCCAAATAGAAAACCAGCAGACATCGCACCAATACCTACTACAGATATAATGGTACTTCCATCTGTAGCGTCCCCATATCCCAAAGTAGACATTAAAGCAGTTGCTTTCACATTTGTACTCATATAAATGTTCACACCGACAAACAACAAGGCAATATATCCAATGACACCTAGTAAACTTGTATTATTCTGATTTTCATTGATTTTCTGACCGGAAACACCTTTTTTATTTCGATTAATCCTTTCATCATAAGAAACATCTGGAACGAATAATGCAAATAGTAGTAACATAGGAAGGGCTAATGCATAAACCCAAAATGAAGCTTGCCAACCAAATCTCAACAATTGCCCTACTAAAAAAGTAATAGACATCCCGCCAATTCCTTCAAATGCACTTTGAAATCCAATTAGTTTTGCGCGCTCATTTCCTGAATAAAAATAGCTAATAAAGCCAACAATAAGCGAGTTGAACATACCGATTCCGAACCCAAAAATACATCGAGCTATAAAGATAACTGGGAAACTTTCAATTAAGGCTGGTGCTACACCAGCAAAAAATACCAATGCTAATCCTAGCAGAACTGTATTTTTATATCCCAAATGTTTTGCAATTGTATTGCTCAATAGAACAGACGGAATAATGAATAAAGCTGGTATCGTAACTAAATTTTCAATCATAGTCATTGGTACATCGGGAAAGCTTTTAGCAATTTCAGGAATGTTTCCCCCAATTGCTCCAACCGATACAACAATAAATGATATTGCAAGAATAGATACTTTTTTTAATGTTTCTTTTGACATCGAAAGACCCTTTCTTATATCTGACTCCAAGGTCAAATCTTATTTTTGAAAATAAGGATGATTTTCTCATCCTTATCAACATTATCAGTATTTCACTATAATAATTCTCCGTTACTTTCAATAACTTTTTTATACCAATCAAATGACTTCTTTTTACTTCTCTTCAATGTACCGTTGCCCTCATCATCTTTATCAACATAAATGAAACCATAGCGTTTACTCATCTCACCTTTTGTAGCACTCAAGAGATCAATACATCCCCAAGTAGTGTAACCTAGTAAATCTACCCCATCTTCTTCAACAGCAACTTTAAAGGCTTCAATATGTTTTCGAATATATTCGATACGATAATCATCATTTATTTTTCCATTTTGATCAGGAGTATCATATGCACCTAATCCATTTTCGACGATGAACAGAGGTTTTTGATAGCGATCATACAAAACATTTAGAGATGCTCTTAACCCCAAAGGATCAATTTGCCATCCAAAATCTGATGACTCTAAATAAGGATTTTTAATAGACTTATAGATATTGGCTGCAGTTTCTTCATTCTCATCTGGATTAGCACTAACAACTCGTGAGGAATAATACGAGAAAGAAACAAAATCACAAGTATTTTCCTTTAATATCAAGGTATCCTCTGGTTCCATTTCAACTTTTATTCCATCTTTTTGAAGTTTTTTCAAGGCATAATTTGGATAGACTCCACGTGCCTGAACATCAATGAAAAAGTAGTTGTCGCGATCTTTTTGAATGGCAAGAAAATAATCTTCTGGTCGACAGGAATAAGGATAGTTGGTGCCGCCTGCCAACATACAACCAATTTTATTTTCAGGATCAATTTCGTGAGCAATTTTGGTGACACTTGCACTCGCTACTAATTGGTGATGTGCAGCTTGATATTTTACCTGCTCTTCATTTTCACCGGTTTCAAAGTAAAGACCTGCAGCTAAAAAAGGTGCATGTTGTAGCATATTAATTTCATTGAATGTAAGCCAATACTTAACTAGACCTTTATAGCGTGTAAAAACTGATTTACAATAATTTGTATAAAAATCGATAACTTTACGATTACGCCATGATCCATAGTCTTTCACCAACCCCATGGGAATGTCGAAATGCGAAAGAGTTACTAAAGGTTCAATGTTGTATTTTTTACACTCTTTGAAAATCTTTTCATAAAATGCTAGGCCAGCTTCATTTGCTTCCTTTTCATCCCCATTTGGAAATATTCGAGACCATGAAATGGACATTCGATACGTTTTAAAACCCATTTCAGCAAAAAGCCGGATATCCTCCAAATAATGATGGTACATGTCTATCCCTTCTAGAGCTGGATAATGGTGCTCCTGATCCACCTCAAACATCTTCATTTTTCCAGTAAAGACTGCTCGTCTATCTTCTCCAGAAGGAATCAGGTCGACATTTGCTAAACCTCGACCACCCAAATCATAGCCGCCTTCACACTGATTCGCAGCAGTAGCTCCTCCCCAGAGAAAATCTTTTCTTAAACTCATATTTTCCCTCCTAACTAATTAAATTTCTGCAACTAATAACTCATCTTCGAATTGAATCGCATCATTTTTCTTGATTGAAATATCTGAGTAACTATTTGTATTAGTAACGACAACCGGCACGATCGTGGAATAGCCCGCTTTAGAAATTGCATCAATATCAAAAGTTACTAGCTTTTGTCCTTTTTTGACTTTGTCACCTTTCTTCACAAAAGCTTCAAAATGCTCGCCATTTAAAGCTACAGTATCCATACCAACGTGAATCAGAACTTCCATCCCATTATTAGATACAACTCCAATAGCATGCTTTGTTGGGAATAAAGCAGAAATCTCACCCTCAAATGGAGCGACTACAATGCCATCTTCAGGATAAATTGCGACACCTTTACCTAAAGTTTCACTCGAAAATGCCTCGTCTTCTACTTCTGATAGACTAACCACTTTGCCTTTTAGTGGGCTAAACATTACTTCTCCACCTAGCTTAATTTCCGAAACTTCCTCTAAGATTTCTTTCTCTACTTCGTCAGCAGTTTCGTCTTTGTTCTCAAATTTGAAGGACAAGACCCAAGTTAGAGCTGCTGTGACAACAATCGTGATAACTAATGCTATCAAAATGTTATATAAGTGCCAGATATCCTCTCCGATGTAAAGCGGGATAGCCGGGATTCCTGAAGCACCAGTTGCGTAACGATATACATTAGTTAAGCCTGCATACAACCCACCACAAGCACTACCAATCATTGCACTGATCAAAGGATAACGTTTTGGCAAGTTGATACCGTACAATGCTGGCTCGGTAATGCCCATTAAAGCCGTAACACCCGTAGAAATAGCTACTGATTTTTCTGCGGTTTTTCGAGTTCTAAAGCCAACAACAAACGCTGCTACGCCTTGAGAGATATTAGATATGATTGCTCCAGGCCCAACGATATTTTCTAGACCTGTTGTAGCTAGTTGCATCGTGCTGATTGGTCCCAAACTGTAATGGATCCCAAACATTACCATCAATGGCCAGAAGGTTGCTACCATGAATACGACTGCCCAGTTTCCATAGCTTGCTAAAAATTCAAATCCCATTGCAATATAATCGCCTACGTAACCACCAATTGGTCCGAGAATAGTTAGTCCAATCGTACCAACAAAAAGGACTGTCAACATTGGAACAAAGATGATTTTGATTGCATCAGGAATAATTTTTTTCAAAAATCGTTCAACATATGATTGAAGGAAGACAATCATCAAAATTGGAATAACCGAAGAGCTATAATTTACAAGTCTCATAGGAACTCCAAAAATCGCTACTGGGTCACCTTGGGAGACAAGTTGACTAAGGTTAGGATGTAATAAAACTCCCGCCAAAAACATGGCTAAAAATGGGCTAGCTTTTAATTTCTGAGCTGCTGTAGAGGCTAAGAAGAAGGGTAAGAAATAAAAAACTGCATCTGCCATAAAATTGACGATGAAATAGGTTTGTGACTCCCGTGAAATGAGGTTAAAAAGCAGCAACAGTGCTAGAAAGGCTTTAATCATTCCGGCTCCTGCAATTGCAGGGACGACTGGTGCAATTGTACTAGAAATAAAATCAATGAATTTACCGATAAAACTTTGCTGCTTATCCCCTTCATTTAGAGCGCTTTCATCTTCATCGGATAAATCAGACAATTTATCAATTTCTTCATAGACTTCTTCAACGTGTGTTCCAATTACAACTTGAAATTGTCCCCCACTTTCGATGACATTAACAACCCCATTAATCTTTTTAACCTCTTCCTTGTCAACGATTTCATTATTTTTTAAAACAAACCGTAGACGTGTTTGACAATGAGTCATACTACTGATATTTTCTGTTCCACCAATACTGTCAAGAATCTCTTTTGATAGTTGTTCATACTTCTTTGACATGATATTTCCCCCTGAATGTAGAGTTAACTTTAGAGTTATGATAAAAAATGAATGCACAAAAAAACCACTTAACGATGTAATCAAGTACTTGTATTACTTGAATAAATCTTAGCATCGTTAAGAAGTTATGTAAAATACCTATTTTCTAGATAGGTTATGCCTCAAAAGCATCTCTAGCTAATTCAATAAATTTCTCTGCGACAGCACTTAGCATCCTATTTCGTTTCCACGCAATTACGTATCCCGTTGTTAGTTCTGGAGCAAGCGGTCGAAAACAAAGAGCCTCAGTTTTTTTACTTTCGAAGACTCCTTCCAAACAAAGTAAATAACCTAACTCCTTTTCTACTAAATTCATAACATTAAACATTAAATTAAATGTTGCAATTGTATTAGTTGTTTCTCCATCTTTCAGAGATAACCATCTATTGATTTCATTTTGAAGAACTGTTCTATTTGACTGCATAAGTGGTAACGTTGATAGATCTTCAGGTGTAATAAATTCTTTTTTTGCTAATTCAGAATCAGTTCTTGTCACAACCCCCCATCGCTCTTTTTGAGGCAATCGAATGAAATTGTAGTTTTCCACATTGACCGGCTCTAGTAGCAATCCAAATTCGATAATCCCTCGATCAATCTTTTCTTTTATCTCATCTACAATTCCGCTATAAATATAGTATTCAACATTGGGATATTTTTTGTGGAATTCAAAAATTAAATCTGTCAATTCTTTTGAGGTTGCTGACTCTACACTTCCAAAAGGTAATAAGCCGCCGAACAGACCTGCTTCAGTTTCAAATTCTTTCTTAGTATTGTCTGCTATTGTGATGATTTCTTCAGCTCTAGCTTTCAAACGTACCCCAGCATCCGTCAGACTGATTTTAGATTTCCCTCTATGAAAGAGTGTGACACCTAATTCATCCTCTAAATCTTTTAACTGACGACTTAATGTTGGTTGCGTAAGATTAAGTGACTTTGCGGCTTTAGAAATACTTTCTTCATTCACGACAGCTAAAAAATAGTTCAGTACCCGTAACTCCATACATTTCACCTGCTTCTTTGATTATAGCTTTTTTACATTATATCAAAGTAAGGGCCATTCTTACACAAGTCCTTACACTGATAAAACAATCCCTATATGCAAAATATCCCGAAAGTTTAAATGTCGGGATATAGAAAATCAGACAAAATTCTCTTAGTATGAATGCTATTGCTCTTCATACCAAGGAAAATGGAATACTCCAGATTGATCATTTCGATGGTAAGTATGGGCTCCAAAATAATCTCTTTGTGCTTGAATTAAATTAGCAGGTAATATCTCACTACGATAAGAGTCATAATAAGAGATTGCTGCCATAAAACCTGGTACCGGAATACCAACTTTTGTCGCATAGCCAATTAAATCTCTTACTGCTTCTTGATAATCCCTTGCAATTTTTTTAAAATAATCATCAAGTAAAAGGTTTTTCAACTTAGGTTTTTTATTAAATGCATCAGTAATATTCTGTAAAAAATCTGCACGAATAATGCAACCAGCCCGCCAAATTTGAGCTAACTCTCCATAATTCAAATTCCAATCATATCGGTCTGATGCTACTCGCATTTTTTCAAACCCTTATTTTTCAGTATCTTTCATCCGATTCATGAACCATTCAACCTGTTGGGGTGCGTCATGATCAAAAAATGCTGATTCTTTCATGTCTAATGCTTCAATTTTTTCAAAGTCTTTCTTTGATAATTCAAAATCAAAAATATCAATATTTTCTTTCATTCGCTCTGGACGAACAGATTTTGCCAAAGCAATAATTCCTCGTTGCATCAACCAGCGAAGGACAACCTGTCCAACACTCTTACCGTATTGTTGCCCAATTTCTGATAAAACTTGGTTAGTGAATAATTCATGATGTCCTTCTGCAAATGGTGCCCAAGCTTCAATTTGAACATCATATTTTTCATGCCACTTCTGATCTTCAACACGCTGATTCCATGGATTAACCTCGATTTGATTAATCTGAGGTTTAACATCATTTAAACCTACAAATTCAATCATCTTTGCTGACTTAAAGTTTGAAATACCAATCGCACGTAGTTTACCTGATTTTTGGGCAGCAACCATTGCTCTCCATGCACCATAGACATCCCCATATGGTTGATGAATAAGATATAAATCTAAATAATCTAGGCCCATAACTCTAAGTGATTGTTCAATAGTTTTCTCAGCTTTTTCCTCAGGAGCTTGTAAAATGAAAAGTTTTGAGGTAATAAATAAATCTTTACGAGTAACAAGACCTTCATCAATTGCTCTTTTAATACCATCACCAGTTTCCTTTTCGTTTCCATAAATAGAAGCTGTATCGATTAAACGATACCCAATCTTGATTGCTTGGTATACAGCTTCAGCTGTTTGATCCATTGGAATTTGATATACACCAAAACCAAGTTGTGGCATTTCTACACCATTATTAAGTTTAATTGTTTGCATGTTTTTTCCTCCTTAAAATTAAATACATGATTCATCCTAAACCTTGAAGTCCACTCTAAGTCAAGAGGTATGTTCTTTCACTTTTTTTCCAGGGCTTCTATTCCCCATTCTTCGGTCACAATCTATTCAAACCTTTTCCGTTGACCTTTGACTATCTCCTCTCTTATATACATAAAGCATGATAAACTATAGAGTTAACTCCAAAGCAAGGAATTCATATTTTGAAATATTAAATCAAGTAAATTATCTGTTATGAGTCATTTTTATGTGTTTTATCATAATATAAATTTATACTCAAAAAAGAGATAGCCTTAACTATCTCTTTTTTGTTAGTATCTATCACCAATAATATCTATATTACTTAGTGTAGAGTTTATCATCTGCATTTCTGAATCAGTAAAAGTAATTTCAGAAGCTTGAATATTCTCCTTCAAACGTGATTCCTCCGTGGTTCCTGGAATAGGAACTATCCACGGATTTTGCTTTAATACCCATGCAATAGATACCTGCGCTAGAGTCGCTCCCTTTGATTCAGCAATGTCACTCAAAAAATCAAGGAGTTTTTGATTCTCTAGCATTGCTTCTTTTTGGAACCTGGGTAACTTACCACGATTATCGTTGGTTGAGAAATCAGATTTTGTACTTAGCTTTCCCGTCAAGAATCCCCTGCCTAAAGGACTATATGCTACAAAGCCAATTCCTAATTCTTCTAATAATGGAAGAACTTTCTTCTCTTGTTCACGCCACCAGATGGAGTACTCACTTTGAATTGCTGTGATAGGCTGAACAAAATGAGCTTTTCGAATCGTTTCCGCATTCGCCTCCGATAAGCCCCAATGTAATATTTTACCCTCTTTAATCATTCTTCCCATTGCTTCGGCAACTATTTCTATTGGAACCTTTGGATCAACTCTGTGAATATAATATAAGTCAATATAATCTGTCCTCAGGCGTTTCAAAGAACCTTCAATTGAATTAATTAATTTTTCTGGTCGACTATCTAAACTAAGTTCTGGTGTTGACACGTCAAAGCCACCTTTTGTTGCTAATTTTATTTTCTGTCGTCTCCCTACTAAAGCTTCTCCGACTAATTCTTCATTAGTATATGGACCATATACCTCAGCTGTATCAAATAAACTAATACCAAGATCTGTAGCTTTGTGAACCAATCGTATCATGTCCGATCTATCTTTAGCTGGTCCTCTATCATGATTCAGTCCCATACAGCCAAAGCCAATTTCTGAGACAAGAAAATCATTTTTCCCAAGCTTTCGTTTTCTCAAATTTAAACATCTCCTTAATCATCTTACTTCCAATAAATGGACTTTATTCATTGATCACCTTGTAATTTAATAGAACTGCTCCCTCTCCTAATACGTTCAAATTTTCAAATTCAAACTCTTTAATTGTTGGCCTACTCGTATATTGGTTAGATTGTTCGAAAATACTCGGTGTGTCTATTCTTCCGTCTGATACTGGAGCCAATACAACACTCAGTTGATCAATTGTATTCTGCTCTAAAAATGTCCAATTTATCTGTCCTCCCCCACAAATCAGTAGTTTTTTTATATTGAAAAGTTGATTTAATTTTTCCAAAGCCAGATTGCAATCCAACTTGCTTTTTCCAGCAGTAATATAAGATATTCCAATTTTTCTTAAAAATGCTTTATATTCATTCGACGTACTTTCAAGCAAAATCACAATTATATGCGCATCTGGGCGTCCTTCTTTTCTATAGATTCCTGATGACCAACCTAATTCTCCTACAGTATCAACTGAAACAAAGTAAAAATTTAAACTGTTTTTTGCTACAAAGTCTTCTTCAGAAACAACAGGAACCTTATCGTCTAAATAGGATTTTCTATTGTTTAAAAACTCTTTTACAGTCGTAGTTCCAAATAACCACGCATCTGCCGATAAGTTCTTTCTAATTTCTCCGTACTTTTCACTAGCATGTTGAGCCAAGCTACTTTTGAAGTAATCACCAGAAATTTTTCCATCTAGTGCACTTAGGATATGACATGTTACAAAAGGCTTTACCACGATACCAACTCCTTATAAAGTCATTTAAGTCCATTTCATCATACACCTTAGAGTCCGCTCTATATCAAGCGTTTTCAAAAAAGATTCTCAATTTTTCGTTTGAAAAAAAGAACACTCAACAAGATTTGTCGAGTGCTTCTATTGATATTTTATGATGGATTATAAAGATAAATTTGAAACCCAATTTACAATCTCGTCTCGTGAATCAGGAACACTATCTCTAGAGATAGTTATACCATCTTTAATTATTGTCGCATTAGGTTGAAGCTGCTCAAGTATATCAATAGTGTTTGAGAATCCACTACCTCCATGTGTAGAAAATGGAATAATCGTTTTATCTGTAAAGTCAGTAGACTCTAGCAATGTGTACAACGGCATTGGTAAGTCTCCTGCCCAAATTGGATAGCCCAGAAAAATTGTGTCATATTTATCCAAATTCTCGATTTGACTACTTAATTCTGGCCGAGCTTCCTCAGCTAATTCGTTTTCTCCAAAATCGACCAATTCATCATGGTCTCCAGGGTATTCTTGAACTGTCTCAATTCTAAAAATATCGCCATTTGTTTCTTGTTGAATCGTTTGAGCGACAAACTGTGTATTTCCTATTACTTCACCATCCTCTACAACTCGACTAGCTCGAGATACAGCGTCCACACCAGCAGTTTCTGGAACAGAAAAATATGCTACTAATACATTTCCACTTGTCTGAATACTATTTATATTCGAATTTCCGCTCTCCGTAGTAGTGGAAATATTTTCATCAGGTGCCGAAGCACTCCCTTCCTGCTCATCACTCGAACAAGCGCTCATTAAAAACATCGCCGTTAAACATGTCGAAATAATCCATATTTTCTTTTTCATCATCCTCTTCCTTTCAGATACAATTATTTTATTCTAATAAGTTACTAGCAGTAATCCAATTTTTTATAGTGCCATTTGAGTCATTGACTTCATTATCTTCAATATCCAAGACATCAGTAAAAGTATTATTGGGAATTAGTTCTTCTATTCTTTCATCACTATTTCCTAACCCATAACCAGCATGTGTAGCAAAAAGTGCAACACGTTTGTTTTCAATATTACTTTGACTTAAAAAAGTTCTAATTGGTGAGGGCACAGTCATATTCCAAACAGGATAACCGATATAAATGACTTCATATTGGTTAAGATCGGGAATCACAGTGGCAAGACGTGGTAAAGTATTATTTCTTTCCTCCTCTCTCGCTCGATCAACAGTCTCATCATAGTCTTTAGGGTAGGGCTCTTCCACTTCTAAGCGCAGAATATCCCCTTTGACTTCTGATTGTATTTTTTCCGCAACAAATTGAACATTCCCTAAATTTTGTCCATCTTCCTCTGCCTGACTAGCACCAGATACTGCATCCGCATTAAGCGTTTCAGGAATGGAAAAGTACACAATAAGACTTTTCTTATCTGATTTGTCACTAGTTCTATTACTAATTGATTTGGTTATATCCCGAGAACTAGAAATTTCTGTACTATCAGACATGCTTTCATTTGAAATGTCACACGCTGAAAGTACAAAAGCAAAAATAAGCAATACGACAACTGATTTTTTTTTCATGTGATACTCCTTTCTAAATTGTTTTGATTCCTATGACTAAATAATTCTGATAAATTACCTCAGAGCTTATTCTGTCAGTATTATTGGATTTTCATGTTGCAATTAATTTGTGACAAATGTAACATGAGTTTTAAAAGTTATTCTCATGTATTTTTTTAAATATAGAAAAGTATGCTACATCAGCCCCTAATTTCTCTAACAATGAGGTATAAGATAGGATGAATAAATTGTTAATATTGATGTTATTCTTTTGAGAGTACTCGTGAAAAATATGCAGTCATTTAGAAACTCTATTGTCAATAAGCATAGAACAATCAAGAAGCCTATCAATTATTACTTCAATTACTAAGCACTAAGAATTATGGTTTTTTCAAAATCGTTTTTATTCAACATCTAGAACCTGTCTTGTATCGTGAACCTATGACTTCTTCATTTCAAAATACTTAAAGTTCTGAAAAATCATGGTTAATAATCTCTAGCAGTTCAAACTCTTCATGTGAATATCTAAACTTTAATATACAGCAGTTTCCAAGCTTCTCTTTTTGATCAATCTTACTAGTATGCCCCCAACTTCTCATAAATTGACGACACGCCGCTCCGTGAGAAACTATCAAAATTGTCTTATTCGATTCAGAAGACACAATATTCATTATCGTTTCAGAAATTCTTTTTTTGAAATCAGATTCCTTTTCACCTCCATATGAATAAAAGAAATCGCCATATGGAAGACTGGGATTTAGATACTCTGGTTCCCCTTCATAAGCACCAAAATTCCATTCCTTTAGTCCTTTTACTCGTTTATACGGAATATTAATGATCTTTTCTAAAGTATCCGACGCTCGTTCCGATGTTGAACAATATGCAGACTCAATCATGATCTTTTCTTTTCTAAAAAACTCTCCAGCAATACTGGCTTGCATAATTCCTTTTGATGTTAGTGGAGAGTCGCACCATCCTTGGATTTTATTTTGAGAATTAAACAAGGTTTCTCCATGTCGCATTAAATACAAAATTTTATCCATTCAATTACCTCATTTCATGTTCTGATATAATCATACTTCATAGAGTGCACTCTAAGGCAACACCTTATTTTCAATATCAGAATTTTCTATGACCAAATTTTTAATGACAGCTAGAACTAGTTATGGTTTATAATGGAACGACTCTAAAAGAATAATTGAGCTACAAAGATGGCTAATTAAAAGGGTATACAAAAAGTGTATTTCCAGATTATATGGAAATGACGAATTTTTTTAGATATGGACCACAATACGTTTTCCAAAGTTCCTGCCTAAATCAATAAATTAATAAATTCCAATGCGATACGCCTCAACTTTTACTAGAAGAAAAGAGGCTGAGAAATAATCTATGCTGTGAATTAAATGGATACCAGGTACTATCCCGAATTTTACCCTTTGAAAGGAGAAACTATGACCCAATTTCAATTATTCCAAATCCCTTCAGGACAAAATACTTTTTCCACTAAAGAAGTCATGAAAATTACAGGCTTTACAAAAGAAGCTCTGCGCTATTATGAGAAACTAGCGATTTTAGGCCCGATTGCCCGGAACCAAGTCAACTATCGTCAATACGACACAACTAACTTGCAACGACTTCAAATGGTCAAAGTTTTTCAATATCTAGGGATGGATTTGTCGATGCTGAAAGATCTTTCCGAAAGCGATTCTTTAGAAAAACATCTGGACGTTTTGCGAAGTTACCAAAGGACGGTTCACGAGCAAATGACCCAACTAAAAGAAATCGATCGCTTTATCGAAAACAAAATCGACTACCTCATAAACAATCATTCAAAAAATTAAACAAAACGCTTGCTATGTTGTTGACCCCATAGTTTATCCTATGATTAAACTTGAAAGAAGGTCAATAATATGAAAACAATCGCCATTCATCAATTTGGGTCAGCCCAAGAATTACAAGCTACAGAAATTGAACAAGCTCCTTTAAAAGCTAATGAAGTCCTAGTCACAAACCATGCCTTTAGCATTAATCCCATGGACATCGCCGGACGCATGGGTATGCTTGACAAACCGTTTAATGAGCTTTGGTCCTTTCCCATCGTATTAGGTTGGGACTTTGCTGGGACGATCGCCGCTGTGGGGGATACCGTGACAAATTATCAAGTTGGAGACAAAGTCTTCGGCAATGCGCCAACTGTCCGCCCAGGAAATAATGGTACTTACAGTGAATTCGTAATTACTACCCCGGACTTAATCGCTCCCCTGCCAGAAGGTTTGAGCTTTGACGAAGCGGCCGCCCTTCCGATTGCCGGTTTGACCGCTTACTGTGCCATTGTCAAAAATCTAGCGGTTCAGCCCAAGGAAAAAATCTTAGTCCAAGGTGGTGCTGGCGGCGTCGGTTTAATCGCCGTTCAAATCGCCAAAGCATTAGGCGCTTATGTCGCAACGACTGCAAGTCCTGCTAATCACACTTTGTTAAAGAAACTGGGCGTCGATGAAGTTATTGATTACAATACGGTCAATGCAGCAGATGTCTTGGCAAACTACGATGGCGTCTTTGATACCGCCGGCGACATTGCCACTGGACTAAAAGTCTTGAAAGCGGATGGCAAATTAATCACCGTCGCAGCACAACCTACACCAGAACAATTACAAGATCAACAAAAACAAGTTGCCTTTCAATTCACGGACGGAACTTCAGCGGATTTATCCGATCTCGCTCAAATGGTACTAGAAGGTAAAGTCAAATTACAGGTAACTAGCCTGCCAGTATCCGTGGAAAACGTCAAAAAAGCCCATGAACTGGTGGAAAGCCGCCACGTCAAAGGCAAAATCGTGATTCACATAAAAGACTAACCAAATTAAAAAAGCTAAGAAATGCAGGAAAACATAACCAGCATTTCTTAGCTTTTTACTTATGATACAGACCTATTACCTATTTTCAGGCTGACAAATTATAGAATTGATTCCTAGCTCTTGCATATTTTAAGAAACACCTATTCTTGCTGAGCTAAAGAGCTTGACTAACAGACCACCACTGATTAGCCAATTCTTCTGAAAATTGCCGGGGCAAAGATATGGCTTTGCCCGATTCATTAAAGAATTGCCCAGTTGTTTGAGAAAGTCTCGGATTAGTAGCCAGTTGCGCCCCAATCGAGGGATTCTTTTTTGATAATCTAGCGAGAAAAGAACCCATGAAAGTAAGCAAGAAACTACTACTGGCTGCACCATAGCTAGAGTCGGGAACATTCCCCGGGTGAAAGATATTTACCGTGACTTTTGTTTCTTATAATATTTTGGCTAGTTTTTGTGTCAGCAATAATCTGCCAGCCACTGCTTGGCCGGTAATCCCCATTCCACTATAATTATCAGCGCTAGGAACTGGTTGTGGTGCTGCCACTTTAAGGTGACGAACGATGATTGGCAAAGCGCCCACCAATAAAATTCGACCTTGAGAAGCCTTTTTTAAAAAGGACAATAATGCGTTTATTACTCAAAAATGGGCTAAATAATTTAAAACAAAATTTTGATCATATCCCTCTTCAGTCAGCACTTGTGTCTCTTGCAAAATGCCCATAGTACTAACCAGGACATCGATGTGATCTACCAAATCAGCGACTTGTTCGGCAAAGTCAGCGATCGCAACCTTCGTGCTTAAATCTGCTTGCAAAAAAGAGCCCTGTGAAGTGGAATTAAGCTGCTTTAACTGTTGAACTACTGCTTCCCCTTTTCTTTCATTGCGTCCTACAATAATAATCCGATAGTTTTTTTGAATTAAATCTTGAGCCATTTTTTTCCCTACTCCAGAGTTGCCACCGATAATGACTGCTATTTTATCTACCATATGAATTTCTTCTTGCTTTTAAGTTGATCCGATTATAAAGTATAAAGTAAACTTTACAGCAAGGAGAATTATTCAGGGAAAAACAGACTTATTCAGCAGAACAAGTTTCCCAATTAGTCGGGGTATCAAAAGCGGCCTTACGCTTCTATGAGCAAAATGAAATTATTGGACCTATTCTACGTGATAAAAATGGCTACCGTCGTTACACTGATGATGATATTGAATTGATCAAGGTTATCCTCATTATCCGAAAAATTGGCATTCCTATCAAAGGTCTAATCGGTATTCAAGAGACAAGTATGCAAGAACGCGTGGACTACTTAATAGATTATCGAAAAACAATTCAAGGGAACATTGAGGAATTACAACAATCCGATTATTTGTTAGCCATGAAAATTGATTATCTTAAAAAGAATGTATTAAATAAAAACTAAGCTATTGTAGATTCCAAAAGAAAATCTGCATATGAATAGAGAATATTTCATCATAACTACTTTCTTACAAAAACTGTCAAAGAAGTGAGAATCGCTAGAACTTCTACTCTAAGAGACTTTCTATTTCAATTTGTAGAATTAATTCTCACTTCTATTTTAAAATGTTCAGTATGAATCAATAATTTTCCAATTCCCATCCTTAATTAATTTCAACTGATATTGGTAAATATTTGTTACCTTTTCAACTTCATTTAAATATTTTACTCCAACATTCAGTTGGAACCCTTTCCAATTTTTCCTATATATTGGATTCACTAGTTCCACAAATTTTAGGTTAAGGTTAATAGGTCTAATAGATTCATTTTCGACATAATATTCAAGTTCTTTTTCAGAAGCTGATGGATATAATTTAAAGAACGTTTCCAAAAACTCAGTGATTCCCTCCGTCGTTTTGGCATCAATTTCTGAGTCACTTTCTACTTGTTTTACCTCATACTCCGCTTTCTCTGGTTTTGCTATCATAGTAGGCAACCTCGTTATAATATGATTCCCTTTTTCATCTTCAAAGATTGTCATTCGATAAGCAGAAGAAATTGATTGTGCCTTTTTTCCCTCCATAATTCTTTGCTCCACTAAAAACAAAACGGCAAATTCCTCCGAGCTCTTCTCAACGTCTAAGATTTTTACTGATTGAACTTCGGAACTAGTAGGGATATCTGCTCGGACCATATCTTGGCTCAAAGCGAGTCCTTCTTCTGTGAAGTATTGCCCAAGAGTACTCATTCTCTTTTCAATTTCTTCTTTATTATTCTTCCATGAAAAATATTCTTTCGCAAAATCCTTCGTAAAACTTTCAACGCCAGAAGTATTCACTACCTTCTCTTTTACAATCACTTTTTCATGGGTCGTGTGTTGATCAATGGCGGTGAAGTTTTTGTAGATTCCAAAAGCAAGACTACAAGTCAATAAAAACCAAAAGTACAACTTCACCAGATTCTTTATCGACTTTTTTAATATTTAAAGCACCCTTGGTTTCCACATCAATTTTGATTGTGTAGGTATTCGGCTTATCAATTGCCCCGGCCATCAAGGTCTGTTGTCCAGCCACCTTATAAGCAACCGGTGTTCCAGTTCCAGCAGATTTCTTAAACGTCAACACACCGCTTTCTTAATTGGTATTCGGTGTGATGACCAATTGATTGCCATTGACACGATAATCAATATTTGCGGTATTCTCCACAACTTCATCGAATTCTGACAAGTTCAGATTATTCGTATCTGTTACGGTGGTTGATTGACCTAACACTGTTTTTACTGTGGAATTATGGAAGCTTGGTTTCTTCTGATAATCGGCAATAGCTTGATTAATTTTTGCTTCAATAGCTGCGATATTTACAGCACTACCATCTGGATGCTTCATAGAGTGAAGCGTATACCCATTGACCTCCTGCCAGATCATCTTTTGAGCAACCATTTGTGTATCAATATCTGTACCGGCGTTTTTCCATAACACTGAAACTAATTTGGCTTTCTCCGACATATCAGGCAATGGATTTTTCTCATAACCTGGCGTGAACTCATTGTAAATTGGCACTCCCGGTTCGATACAGAAAATATCTTGTTTCTCCCCATTATATATAGCATAATGAAGAACAGTTACCTCAGATAATGTTCGACCATCGCTAAAAGTTCCCTCAACAGAATAAAGATGGGACTGATCACTATGCACGGTAACCGTTTGTGGATGAGTAATTTCATCGGCCAAAACAATCGTAGGACCAATCGCTCCACCAATAGTTTGACCTAATAGAGTCAAAGTCGCAAATAATTGCCAATTTTTAAATCTCGGCTTTTTCATATAATTAATCTCCTTTCCCATTTGGGTAATAAAAAAGAGACATCCATCTCTGAATGTCTCAAATGTTTAAAACTATTCTTTTCAAAAATTGTCAGATACCATATATCAAAAACTCCAAAGAGACTTTTCCGATATAGGCATACTGAATAATGCGATCCGTATTTGGGATATCTTTTCCATTCTCGTATCTATCCATCGACCATTTTGTAATCAGCGGTGAAAAAAACTTTCCAAAGTCTTCTCTTTCTAAACGATAATCCCTTCGAATCTTAGTCCCGTTCGGAAAGGATTCAACTTTTCAAATTGGTTAATCGTATTTCCCCTTTTCAACATCTTGCTAAAAGTCTCTCCATACAAAATATAAGGGACAGTCACTTTTCCAAGATAGGCAACATTCATTAATCTTTCGATATCAGGAATATTCGTACCTTTTTCCCATCTATTCACAACATTCTTACCTGCTGGTCGGGTAAAATTCTTACCAAATTTTTCCAGTGTTTCACCTCGATTTTTCCGAATCTCTTGGATTCTTTTTCCCATCGCTATTTTATCGACGATGGGTAATTTAAACGAACCATCCTCTTGTTTTATATCCATCAAAATTTCTTTACCATCGTTAGAGAGAAACACAGCAATTTTTTGCTGCACATCCTTTGATGGTTTTCGACTACCGCTCAATATACGACTCATCAAAGGTGCATCAATTCCAATCTCTTGCGCTAACTGTTTACTTGTTAAACAATTCTTTTCTTTAAAAGCTGACAATTGATTTACTGTAGTTGTTACTAAGTCAGTTTGATCACTTAAAAGTGTATCTACATTGAAGATTTCACTTAAAACAATATCAATATCCTTTGAGATTTTTCTTGTTCCTTTTTCATACTTCAGCACTTTGCGAAATCCCCGCTAAGTCAGCTAGCTTCTTTTGAGACATTTTTTCTCTTTCCTTAAAGACTTAAGAAGTTCTCCACTTATATTTTCAGACATGAAAAAAGCACCTCCCATGAGATGCTTTCATCATACGCTGACGGTTAAAAACCTTCAAGGAAAAATATTCCGTTTTTGACAATTTTTTTCGACCCGTGACAACCGTATGACAGTTTAAACTTTTTTAAACGGGTAAATCACGAATTTTGCGCTACTCGAAAAGATTGATTTAATAGGATTCCCCGTTGAAAGCAAGCTATTTCGCGTTATCCTGGTCGTCCATTTTCAGAACGGCCATGAAGGCTTCTTGTGGTACTTCCACAGAACCAATTTGTTTCATTCGTTTTTTACCTTCTTTTTGCTTTTCTAATAATTTACGTTTCCGAGAGACGTCTCCACCGTAACACTTGGCCAATACATTTTTCCGCAAAGCCTTAATGTCAGAGCGAGCAACAATTTTTTGCCCGATTGCCGCTTGGACAGGAACTTCAAATTGTTGGCGAGGAATTAGTTTTTTCAATTTTTCAACAATCGCTTTCCCACGTTCAAAAGCAAAGTCGCGGTGAACGATAAAGCTTAGAGCGTCAACTTTTTCAGCGTTCAATAAAATATCCATTTTTACTAGCTTGCTTGTACGATAACCAGACATTTCATAATCAAGAGAAGCATAGCCTTTGGTGCTGGATTTCAATTTATCAAAAAAGTCAAAAACAATTTCTGATAATGGAATTTCATAAACAACGTTGACACGATAATCATCTAAGTAATCCATCGTGACAAAATCACCTCGTTTACGCTGAGACAACTCCATAACTGCTCCCACGTAATCATTAGGTACCATAATTTGAGCTTTTACATAAGGTTCTTCTACATCTTGAATAGAGACAGGATCTGGAAAATCAGCCGGATTGTCCACAATGACTTGTGTACCATCTGTTTTATTTACATGATAAATAACAGATGGAGCCGTTGTAATTAACTCTAAATTGAATTCCCTTTCTAAACGTTCCTGGATAACGTCCATGTGTAACAACCCTAAAAAACCACATCGGAACCCAAAACCTAATGCTTGTGAAGTTTCTGGTTCAAATTGTAAGGCGGCATCATTCAATTGTAGTTTTTCTAGCGCTTCTCGTAAGTCATTATAACGAGAGGTGTCGATAGGATACAACCCACAAAATACCATAGGGTTCATTTTACGATATCCCTCTAATGCTTCTGTCGCAGGATTATTCGCTA
Organism: Enterococcus saigonensis; assembly: GCF_011397115.1. Taxonomy (NCBI): domain Bacteria; kingdom Bacillati; phylum Bacillota; class Bacilli; order Lactobacillales; family Enterococcaceae; genus Enterococcus; species Enterococcus saigonensis. The sequence goes on from NZ_AP022822.1 coordinate 1,574,882, forward strand.
AGGTAACAGTATCACCAACGCGCGTATCTTGAACTGTCTTAATTGCAGCTGTAATATACCCTACGTCGCCCACCATTAAATAATCGCGGGCAATTGCTTTAGGTGAAAAGACACCAACTTCCGTGACATCAAAGGTTTTACCATTACTCATTAATTGAATTTTATCTCCTGGTTTCACAACGCCATCCATTACCCGTACATTCAGGACCACACCACGGTAACTGTCATAAATCGAATCAAAAATCAGTGCTTTTAGTGGTGCATTCAAATCACCGCTTGGGGATGGAACATATTCCACAACTTGTTCTAAAATTTCTTCAATACCGATTCCAGCCTTTGCCGAAGCTAAGACAGCTTCACTCGCGTCAATACCGATAACATCTTCTATTTCTTGTCGTACACGCTCTGGATCCGCTGCTGGTAAATCGATTTTGTTAATAACTGGCAAAATTTCTAAATCATTATCTAACGCTAAATAAACATTGGCCAATGTTTGTGCTTCAATTCCTTGCGCCGCATCGACCACTAAAACCGCACCTTCACAAGCTGCTAAACTGCGAGAAACTTCATACGTAAAATCGACGTGTCCTGGAGTATCAATCAAATGAAAAATATACGTTTGACCATCTTTGGCTGTATAATTTAATTCGACTGCGTTTAATTTAATTGTAATACCGCGTTCTCGTTCCAAATCCATTGAGTCTAGCAATTGATCTTGCATTTCCCGACTCGTCACCGTATGGGTCTGTTCCAAAATACGGTCTGCCAGCGTGGATTTTCCGTGGTCAATATGGGCAATGATGGAGAAATTCCGAATCATTTCCTGTCTTTTTTTCATTTCTGCTAGATTCATATATACCCTCATTTCTTTATTACCGCGACAAAATCACTGCGGCCTGCTAACTTCAGCCTTTTCATTATACCAACGAAACTTAGATATTTAAAGAGTTTTCCCCATCTCAAAAACAACATTTTTGGCAATTTTTGTTATACTAAAAACAAGAATAAAAATTGGAGTTGAAATTATGGAGGAACACTTTCGCGACGAATTACAAATTCTACCAGTGGAAGAAAAAGATGTTGATCAATTTAACGAATTATTAAGTTATGTTTTTCAAATTACGGAATCAGATATTGAAGAAAGTGGATTTGATAGCAAAAAAGAAATGATTAAATCCAAAAAACCGATTTTAGAATTATCCAAAGTATTCGGCTGGTTTCACAAAAATCAGTTGATTTCACAAATCGCCATTTATCCTTGTGAAGTAAATATTCATGGCGCGGCATACAAAATGGGCGGAATTACAGGTGTCGGCACTTATCCTGAATATGCTGGTCACGGATTAATGCAAGATTTGGTGAAAAAAGCACTGGAAACCATGCGCGAAGATGAACAATGGATTTCCTATCTCTATCCTTACAATATCCCCTACTATCGACGTAAAGGCTGGGAAATCATGTCGGATAAACTAACATTTAAAATTCGTGACACCCAATTACCCAAACCAGTTGATGTTTCTGGGATGGTGGAAAGACAAGATGTCGATCATCCTGATGTCTTTACTGTCTACGATACATTTGCTAAACAAAACCACGGTGCGCTAAAGCGTAGTCATTTTCACTGGGAAGAATATTGGCGTTATGAAAATGAAGAACAACGAACTGCCGCAATTTATTACGACAATCAAGGCAATCCGACTGGCGTTTTATTTTATTGGGTCGCAGAGGAAATTTTTCATGTTAAAGAAATGTTTTATTTAAACCAAGAGGCTCGAAATGGTTTGTGGAATTTTATTTCCGCCCATTTTTCAATGGTCTATTGGGTGAAAGGGAACATTTACAAAAATGAACCATTAGCCTTTTTGCTAGAGGATAGTCAAATTACCGAAACAATTGAACCTTATTATATGGCTAGAATCGTTGATGTGGCAGAATTTTTACAAAAATTTCCTTTTGAATCTTTTAATGGTACTTTTCATTTTGTTGTTAACGATCCTATTGCAGATTGGAACAATGATACTTTTTCTGTTATTGGTAAAGACGATGACGTCACTATTCAAAAAGGGACGACCTTAGGACCGGCAGTCGAAATTGACATTCAGACGCTAAGCTGTCTTTTAATGAACTATCGGCGGGCTTCTTATTTGTACCGCATTGAACGGCTACAAACAGACAACAAAAGAACGATTCATCTGCTTGAACAAATTATTCCAGATATGGAAGCTTACTTTAGTGACTACTTCTAAAAAGTAAGCTCATAATACGCTTGAGTGTGTCTATTAAATGAATAAAAAAGAACTAGACAAAATGTCTAGTTCTTTTTTATTATAACGATTTGACTCTCGTATATTTTCAGAGTTAAAAAATCTTTAGGATATTATTACTCTGTTATTGCTTCATTTTGAAAAACTAATTGGTCATTTAAAAGACTAATCGTGACTTTGGTCTTTGGTAAAACTCTACCTGACACAATTTCTTTGGCCAGTGGTGTTTCCACTTCACGGGTAATAAAACGACGTAAAGGACGTGCACCATATGCTGGTTCATAAGCATTTTCTGCAATCCAAGCTTTAGCATCTTCATTGATTTTCAAAGTAATTTCTTGATCTTCTAAACGTTTGGACAATTGAGCAATTATTTTATCGACAATACCTTTTACGTTTTCAAGACTTAATGGTGTAAATAAAATGGTATCATCAATACGATTTAAAAACTCCGGTTTAAAATGCCCACGTAATAAATTCATGACTTGTTCTTTTACCGCTTCTGGAATTGTACCTTCGCTTGTCACACCTTCTAACAAAAGTTGTGATCCAATGTTACTGGTCATAATCATAACAGTGTTTTTAAAGTCTACTACCCGACCTTTTGAATCTGTTAAGCGGCCATCATCTAAAACTTGTAGTAAAATATTAAAAACATCAGGATGTGCCTTTTCGATTTCATCTAGGAGAATAATTGTATACGGATTGCGCCGCACAGCTTCGGTTAATTGCCCACCTTCTTCATAACCCACATAGCCTGGAGGGGCTCCTACTAAACGAGAGACCGCATGTTTTTCCATGTATTCACTCATGTCAATTCGTACCATGTGCTCTTGTGAATCAAATAAGTTTTCAGCTAGTGCTTTAGCTAATTCTGTTTTTCCTACCCCAGTTGGTCCTAAGAATAGAAAAGATCCTAGCGGACGATTGGGATCTTGCAACCCTGCCCGGGAGCGAATGACAGCATCACTTACCGCATTGACTGCCTCATCTTGACCGATGACGCGTTGATGCAGTGTTTCGTTTAACTTCATCAATTTTTCCCGTTCTCCTTCAACTAATTTCGTTACGGGAATACCAGTCATACGACCAACCACGGTGGCAATTTCTTCTTCTGTAACCGATTCTTGCACTAAGCGCACGTGATCATCTGTTCCTTTTTCCTCAAGTGATTCCAATTCCTTTTCCAATTGCGGAATGGTGCCATGACGAAGTACTGCTGCACGCTCTAAATCATAATTGTTTTCAGCATCTTCTAATTCATGCTTGGCTTTATCAATTTCAGACCGTTTAGTCGTGATTTTATTTACTTCTTCTTTTTCAGTTTCCCACTGCATTTTCATAGCATTGGCTTCTTCACGTAGTTCTGCCAATTCTGCTTGTAAGATGTCTAACCGTTTTTTCGATGCATCATCACTTTCCTTTTTCAAAGCAGCTTCTTCAATTTCTAACTGCATCAAGCGCCGAGTTACTTGATCTAATTCTGTCGGCATCGAGTTCATTTCTACCCGAATTGTCGCACTTGCTTCATCGACTAAATCAATTGCTTTATCCGGTAAAAAGCGATCAGTAATATAACGATCAGAAAGGGTTGCAGCAGCAACTAAAGCATTATCATGAATATTAACACTATGGTGAATTTCAAATCTTTCTTTTAGACCGCGTAAAATAGAAATCGTATCTTCTACTGTGGGTTCTGTGACTAAAACTTTTTGGAAACGACGTTCTAGTGCTTTATCTTTTTCCATATATTGTCGATATTCATCTAGCGTTGTAGCACCAATCATATGCAGTTCACCACGAGCAAGCATTGGCTTTAATAAATTACCAGCATCCATGCTACCTTCAGTTTTCCCGGCCCCGACAATATTGTGAATTTCATCAATAAAAAGAATAATGCGTCCGTCTGCTTTTTTTACTTCTTTTAAAACGGCTTTCAAACGTTCTTCAAATTCACCACGGAATTTGGCGCCGGCAATTAACGCACCCATGTCAAGCGAGAAAATAGTTTTATCTTTTAAATTTTCTGGGACATCTTTGCGCACAATTCGTTGCGCTAAACCTTCCACGATAGCTGTTTTACCAACCCCAGGTTCTCCAATTAAAACTGGGTTATTCTTTGTTTTTCTAGATAGAATCCGAATGACATCACGAATCTCTTCATCCCGTCCAATAATGGGATCCATCTTGCCAGCTTTAACTTGTTGCACTAAATCAACACCGTATTTTTCCAGTGCTTTATATTGTTCTTCTTGGTTTTTTGAGGTCACTTTTTCCCCACCTCGCATTGTTTCAATATTATTGCGTAGTTCTTTTTCTGTAATTCCTTGGTTCACCAGATATTTCGTCAAACGATAATTCTTTAATTTCATTAACGCTAAGATCACGATTTCAGTTGCTAAAAATTCGTCTCCGAAACTTTCTCGTAATTGATCTGCTTCATTTAATAGATTAAATAAGTTTTGGCTTATGCTTTGACCGTAAGCTACATTACCACCAGCGACACTTGGATATTCATCAATTGCTTGATCAACTTCTCTTTCAAAAGATGCGATATTAACCCCAGCATCTGTATAAAAATTACGTCCAAAATGATTGGGCTGTAAGAAAATTTTCCATAAATGAGCAATGTCGATTTCTTGATGATGACGAGTTACCGCAATTTGCTGTGCTTGCGCGATAGCTTCTTGTAAAGTTGTCGTCATTTTTTCAATATTCATTTGTCATTCCTCCTAAAGTCTTAATTCTTGCGAGTTTAGCTATTTTCATCATACTACTATCCCACCTTTTTAGCACGAATACCGCAGTATTGTTTCTTTACTCACAAACTAATCTTACACTTTTGGTCAGTATTGGTCAAACAAAATGCTGGCACATTTAGAAAATTATTTACGAAATACTAACGAAAAGATCTTCCTTTAACTGGAGTCATGTATTTTTTGCGTCAATTCTGTATAGAAGTTTACTTTCTTAAAAGCACATAGCCGAATTGTTAAGTGCTGAGTAAAATTTTCTCCAATTTGTCCAATGAGATATAGTCGCTGAAATTGACGTAATTTTTGCAGCATATGAAGCCAGTTTATACCGCAAAAAGCTTCACGAAAGTAATACAAATAACCAACCATAAAGGATTCCCATTTCTTATTTTGATAAATTGCCCGTACTTCTGCTTGATATAATTCAAGACGCAGCGGTTCAACCTTTACGAATAATTCACTACAAATATCAATAAAATGTAAGTACGTTAAAAAACGTCTTTCATCTTTTGTTTCTTGTAAAAAAACTTTTAAACGTCTTGCTGTTGTCTCTGGTTTAAAATAGCCTAATTGATTCGGACTCACGACTAAATACATCTCGTTCACTTCCTTTTCTTCACTGTAACAACGAAAAAAATAAAAGAATTGTCAAAAGAAAATAAAAAAGCCGGAAAAATTTTTCCGACTTTTTTGCAGTATTTTACTTATCGTCTTTATCATTTTTCTTCTTCCACAAGAAGACCGCGCCCCCGGCTAAGATGACACCGACTAATGAGAAAGCGGCTTTTCCTTCATTTGTCCTTGGCAACATACGACGTGCTGTTGTGGCAACAGTATCTACCAGTTCTCCCAACGTTTGTGGCAAACGACCACGGCTAGTACCTGTTGTAGTTGAAGAAGTTGTTGGCGTACTATCTTGTGGTGTTTCTGCTGGTGTTGATGAATCGGTTGGTGTTGACGAGTCAGTTGTTGTTGTTGTTGTTGTTGTTGTTGTTTTTGAATTATACACACGAGGTGTTTTTTCTTCCATTGCTTTTTCTGGCACCTCGCCATCAGGATTTTCTAACATGGGCTGACCGTCAATTAATACCGGCAAGTAATTACCATCTGCATCGTACCAAGACTCAGGAACTTCGATTTTGATCCTTTTTTCATTATTGCCAATAATGAAACCTTCTGCACTTTGCAACTCTTCAAAGTAGAATGTCCCTGATGGTAAAAAGCGAGCCCCAGTATTGACTAGTCCATCTTTATCTGACTCGAAAATATTAACGCGATCGTCATATAACGGATTTTCTGATTCTACCCATTTATTTTTCAGGTCATTGACATCACTCATATCAAGATAAAGTTTTTTTCCATTTTCTTCTCGATAAATAGCAAACTTTGCTCCTGCAATTGGTCCTAAATCTTTATTTCCGTCCTTCCCAAATTTGAAGAAGTATGGATCACGAACATAGCCAACGTTTTTTGGATAAAGATGAATGTGCGATAGGTTTTCACCATTAACTGAAATTGGCAAAGAAATCAATAACGGGCGCCCTAGTTTTTCTATATCAACGTTTAAATCTTTTTTCTCTGTCAATCCTGTTTCTAGAATTAAATAAGCTGCATCTTCATTACCACTTTTAATTGGTAAGTTAGGAAATGTTGCAATTCCTTCTAACGTCCGGCCATCTGGCATTTCCGTTTTATGCGAAACAATCGCTTGCGCGTTTACTTTAGTTAATTTTGATTCTTCAGCCATTTTAATTGCTTCTTTTCGAGATAAAGTTGCGACATAGTCGACAAAATCTTTTTGTGAAGTAACTTTAACTCCATTTGGCAGTTGTCCTTTTTCTTTGACATCTTTATACCAAGGGGTTGCATCATAAATATCAAACATCGCTCCATTTAATGGTAATGAGTTTTCTAATAACGTATTATCTTGCTCCGTTAACTGCTCACCGACAATTTGCAGACCGTCATTTTGATATTCCCAGTTTTCCAGCTCTTTATTATTTTTCCAACGAAGATCACGGAAAATTCGTTTGTGTAGATAGATTGTCACTTCTTCAGGATTATCGGCGGCCTCTGCGATAGTTTCCCCAATACTATTAAAAGTAAACACTAAAGGTAATAGCAGTAATAACGCCATTATGCTTGTCATAATCTTTTTCATTTTAAGCGCCCCCTTTCTTATTTCGATAAACATAAAAGGCGCCTAATCCTCCGACAATTGCCAGAACCGCTATCGACAGCGTCATAAATTTCTTAATACCTTGACCACCAGTTGTTGGCAAGCTACCTTCTGGTGTATTCTTGGCGGTTAATTGAATTGTATTATTTGCGCTATCTGAAGTTAAATTAACATGAATGTCACTAACAGCTACATTGCTTTGGTTATATTTCACTGTAACTTCACCATTTTCTCCAACAGCTAATTCAAACGGGTGTTCCAATAAAATGTAACCATCTGGCGCATCTTTTTCTTTTACCCAATACGATTTTCCAGCTTCTAATTTATATACTTCTTTGTTACTATCTTTAAATATTGCTTTTCCGTCATTTCCAGTCGTAGCTTCTGCAAGCGGGTTATCAAAGGCCACATCCGTTTTTTCAAATAATTCAAAGGTAGCGTTAGCCAATTTCGCATCTGTGTAATCAGCGACTTTCAAAATGGATAGTTCAAAAGGTTTTATCTGATTGACAATCTTGCCAGTCTTCTCGTTAGGACTTATCATCCATCGTTGAGCAGTTGCATCGTATGCTACCGTTAAGGCTTTATCGTCAAGCGTTGCCGTCTTATCTTCAGAGATCACAATTGTCCAAGATCCTGCACTAGTATAACCAGCTGGTGTATTGGTTTCTGTTAACGTGTAAGTTCCTGGTTTTAAATCTTCAGTAAATGTGATTTTCCCTTCAGGATTTGATGTTGCAGTATATGTCTCACTATCTTTTGTTAAAGTAAAGGTTGCCCCCTTTAATGCACTACCAAATCCATCTATTTTTTGTAGCTCTAATCGGAATGGATACAAGTGATTTTCAACTTTATTATCCGTTATCGGATTATTAGCACTGTCTTTTATCGTTACATTTAAGTTTTGATCAACGGTCACTTTTAAATCATCAATTGGTTCATAGCCTTCAGGAGTTTGTGTTTCTTTAATAACATAATTACCTGGTGCAACCGGGTGGTTAAACGTAACTTTGCCATTATTACCAGAAGTTGCAGACGCTAAAGAAGTTTTCTCACCACTTTCATACAAAGTAAATCCAACACCTGATAATGGATTACCTTGACCGTCTATCTTTTCAAATTCAATCGTCGTTTTCTTATCGCGAACTTTAGTGTGTACCAGATTAGACTCAAAGACTGGTTTTTGTTCCGTGGTAGTTCCATAAACAAAGGTCACTTTCGCTTTATTTTCCATTAAATCGTTAATTTTATCATCTACAGTATTGGTAACTTTAACTTTCAAGCGTAGGCTAAAATCTTTACCGTAGTAGCCATCTTTACCAGATTGTTCGTTTATTTTTCGAGAAGCTGTTTCAGATAAAGTCAATTTCAAAACGCCCGTAGCACTATCATAACTCGATGCATTAGTAAATGGAGAATTAATTGTAGAACCATCGAGATTGTACAACACAATACTATTTTTCCAGGTATCATTAGAGAGTTTGACCCCACTTGGTAACGTATCTTCAATTATATATTGTTTAGGCACAATTAACGATTTTGAACTAACATCAATTGTTTCTTGGTTAATGAAGTAATAATGCTCTTGATCTGTTTTTACAAAACGCGAAGCTTTTTCAGGAACTCCATCTGCCAAATCACCCTTATCTGCATCGTGGCCTTTGACTCGGTACTTTTCTGGTAAAGACCATGGATCATTGCCATCATTATATCGATCCAAATCATTGTAATAGCGCTGGTTAAATCCAGACTCAGCTCCAGTTGGATTGTCCCAACTATCGCCTTTCTGATACTGTTTTAGTGGTTGAACAGTTTTAGTTGGCGGATTCTGATTGACTTGTGCCAAACTAGAACTGGCAAATGTATTCCACGCACGTCCTTGTGTTGAACCAAACTTATACTTATGTGATACGCCAGTCATTGGAAAAGTTACAGCAGCTGTAGCGAAGGTTGCTCCACCAAGATAATCTGTAAACGTATTGGTTCCGTCTTTGCTATAATACGTATTTTTATCGTAAGCACAAGAGCCATTTGATTTAAATTCTAGCGTACTTCCTACAGCCCCAGCTTCTCCTCCATCAATTCTGCCTGCAAATTCGTGAGCTTTTGTCGCTGTTACATTAGAATGAAGAGCTATATTATCATAACCATTTAAAGAGGCAAAAGTCATCGTAGCAGCAGAATCATCCGAGAAGTTTATGAAATCTCCAGGAATTTTTTTATCGCTTGCATTTGGATATTTTTCAGCGTCAAAAAAATTAAATTCAATATCAAATTTATGGATATTTCCATATATCACACCTGAAAATAGATTATGAGAAAACTCCATCCATGGATTCAGATCTTTTGAATTCCAAGTAGCACTAGGACCGATTATGATGTTTGTCAGATGAACAACGGCTCCGACTTTTTTGGGAGTTACACCATCAGCACCAATATAACCTCCTACGTGGTCATAAATTAAGGTAATTTCCTCATTTTTCATCGTTTTCCCATCATTAAATTGCATCGTAGTAGTCTTGTCTTTACTATTTGAAGCATTAATTGCTGCATAGTATGGGTTTGTACCATTTTTTGGTTTATTATAAGCGATAGTGGTACCGGCAGCTCCGTCAGTGAAAAGTTTATACGTATTATCACCTAATGCTAGTTCTGCAGAATTATAATCACCTGAGTGAGCTGCAGTGTTATTATTTTTATGCTTAATTGTTGGCTTGTACTCATCCTTTCCTTCTTGACTTGATTTAGATATCACATAAACCTTATCCACAATAGCATCTTGGGAAATAATCAAATCTTTACCAACTGTTGTTGCGGATAGCGCTCTAGTATTTCGTAGTTGCCCGGCTTCTTTTGTGTTGTCAATGTTCTTTTCTTGATTTTGTGGTTTTTCGGCTGAATTTTCGACTGCTGGACCTTTTAATGTGTAGGTATCAGCCAATTTGCCAACTAAAATATTTTCTACTATCTCAAACTCTTCTGTCGCCGATGGTACTGTTTCTTCTTCACTTGTCTCAGCAGAAGTAGCTACCGTACTGATTGAATCAATCACGACTGGGTTTTCACCATCAAATTGCAATGCTAATTTGGGTTCAGAGCCAATTGCTGCCGTGTATTTAAAACTTCCTTTTCCGTCAGTGGCAAAAGACTTCTCTTCAATCCAACTCCCCTTCTCTACACTACCAGCTTGAAACTGATTTTCTGGTAATTGAAGATTGGAATCTGCTGCCGAAACAATATCCCCATTTATTAGCTTAATCTTGAGTTTCCCTTTTTCATAGGCATCATTAATAGTATTTGGTGCTTTCACCATATCGTAGTCATAATGAACTAACCAGCTTGTTACCCCTTTTTCAGTATCATTTTGGACAGTGTAACTCACCTTTAAAAAATCTGTATCTATCAATGCTGTTGGTGTTGGTTCACTTGCTGAAGTCTTCCACAATGATGATATTGAAAATAGGCCTTCTAACATGGGCAGCAATATTGCGAAGACCGCAATAACCACAATAGCCTTTTTACGTTTATTCATTTTTCGCCCCCTCCTTTGTTTTTGAACATAAGATTTCTACCTAAATTTATTGTAGCAACCTTCTTTTCTTTGTTCAAAAAAGCACTAAAGAACAGCTTGACAGAAAATAAATAGACATGCCGTTATTTTTTAGATGAAAAGCACTGATATAAAAAGGTTCTCATTTTTTTTATCGTTTTATAATTTTATTTATCACAAATTTCGCTAAAATTACAAAAAAAAATTGTTAAGATTGACTGAGAATTTATAGTTTTAGATTGTAATTATAATAAAACGGCAGTTATTAACGGTAAGAAAAACTTATAATATCTGCTACACAATCATACTTTCCATTCACCTTTGTTTTATAATCTAAATTTAATCTTAAATAAAAACAAGCACAGCGGCAAAAACCACTATGCTCGTTCTATGAATTCTGATTTAATTCTTCCAGTTCACCTTTAATCGCTTTTCTTTTATCCCATAAAACATAAACAAAACCCAAGGCAAAGGGCCAGATATAAGTGGCAAAACGATACAATAACATGGAGGATACGGCATCGACTGTACCCACTAGAGGTTTAAACAATAACAAGTAGACAAATTCAAATGAGCCGATTCCAGCTGGCGCTGGAATGACACCAGCTAAAATTACGGTAAAACTAATTAAAGAAAATGCCAGCAAAAAGTCCAAAGACGGATGATTTTCCACCAAGACAAAATACGGTAATACATACCAAATTGCCATTTTTAATAGGTTTAGTAAAAAAATTTTAAAAATTCGCGGTCTCTCTTGTAAAATACCATTGACTGCCAAACGGAGAGAATAAATTTGCAAATTGGCTTTATCCACCACAGCTCGCAACTTCTGTGACTTAAACAATTTATTGGTTATTTTAACAAAAAAGATTTGCAAATTTAAGCTCAAAGAAAGAAGAAGCAGTGCTGCAATAATCAAAAATGTAACCACCATACCAGCTAAAATTAGAGGTATCATGTTGGGTGCCTTGTCGTAAAATAAAGAAAATTGAATACCCAATCCTATTAGCGCAAACACTAGCAATGCGAGTTTATACATTACCATGTGAAGTGCTGTCACACCTACTCCATCAGAAACTTTTAATCCTTTTCGACGATAATAATTTACCTCAGAAATTAAAGTTCCCGCTCCAAAGGTAACTACGCGATAAAAAGTATAATAGCAGACTGCAAAAAATCCATCACGACTTGTAAACTTATGGGTAAAAGGTTCTGCTAAAGTTTTAATATTGCTACCTTCAACAATTAAGTAGAAAGTACCACAGGCAAAAACAGTTATTAAGGCATAAATACTCGTACTTTTGAGTTCTGCTAAAATTTCACCAAAGGAATTTTGCAACAGATAAAACATGACCCCTAAAATTACCACGAGTAGCAAGATATTTAAGAGTAATTTTGTTTTTGAATTAATTTTCATAAAAAACTCCTTTAAACGACTAGTGATAATAGACAATCAGCAACAGCGCTACAGCAATTCCGATTAAAAAGCAAAGGTAAAATTTTTTCTTGCGGGTTTTGTGATGAAACATTTTCTGAGCGAATAACCCACCTAAACCGCCACCGACTATTCCCATAAACAAGAGATTTTTTTCTGAAATTCGCTGGCCGCCTTTTACAGCTTGGCGCTTGTCGTAATACATTAAAAAAAAGACATACAAATTCACTAAAACGAGATAAAACCACAGTGGATTTTCGTTAAACAAGGACAAAACTCCTTTTAATTATAAATATTATTTTCGTTAAATAAACAAAAGCGAGATCACTTACGCCAAGCGTAGGCCTCTCGCTTTATTATAACAAGTATCCTAGAAAATTTTGTATAAATTATGCATTTTGTGCGTTTAATTCCACAATTTTCACAATAACATCGGTTGCTTTTTCCATAGCTTGTAACGAAACAAACTCAAAACGACCGTGCATATTTTCCCCCCCGGCAAAAATATTGGGCGTTGGTAGCCCAAGTTGTGAAATCTTCGAACCATCTGTCCCGCCACGGACTGGCTCAATAATAGGCTTAATATCTAAAGCCATCATCGCTTCTTTGGCAATTTCAATAATACTCATATCTTTTTCAATAATTTCTTTCATATTGTAGTATTGATCATACATCTTCACTTCAATGCGTTTTTCGTCAAATTGACCATTCATTTTATCCGCAATTTCTGTAATCAAGGCTTTTCTTGCTTCAAATTTATCACGATCGTGGTCACGGATAATATAGCTCATTTTTGCTTCTTCTTCATTACCGTTAATAGCCATCAAGTGGAAAAAACCTTCATAACCTGCCGTTTTTTCTGGAATTTCAGCTTGCGGCAATTGATTATTGAATGTGATTGCTAAACGTAAAGCATTAATCATGGTATCTTTAGCAGTTCCTGGATGAACATTTTTGCCATGAATGGTAATTTCAGCAGCGGCAGCATTGAATGTTTCGTATTGCAATTCACCTACTGGTCCACCATCCATCGTATAAGCAAAATCGGCACCAAATTGTGCTACATCAAATTTATCTGCCCCAACGCCAATTTCTTCGTCTGGACCAAAGGCAACTTTAATTGTACCATGTTTGATTTCAGGATTTTTAATTAAAATCTCTAAAGCGGTCATAATTTCAGCAATACCAGCTTTATCATCTGCTCCTAGTAAAGTCGTCCCATCTGTCGTGATGAGCGTTTGCCCGCTATAATTTTTTAAATTCGGAAAGTCATTTGTATTTAAGGTATATTTACCTTTTGCGTCTAAATTAATTGTTGACTGGCCATCATAATTTTCAATGATTTGTGGATTTACATTATCTGCGTTAAAGTCTGCCGTATCCATATGTGCAATAAACCCAATTGTTTTGACGGGCTTATCACTATTACTAGGTAATGTCGCAATGACATACCCATTATTTTCGTTATAAAGTACTTCTGTTAAACCTAAGTCTTCTAATTCTTTTTTTAACTCATGCGCAAAAGCTACTTGTGTTTGTGTAGATGGCGTTGTTTTACTTGTAGCATCTGAACGTGTTTGAGTTTTAACATAGCGTAAAAAGCGGGGTAATAAATTTTCGTACATAATAGTTCCTCCCAAGTGTTTAAAAACACATTTTAATTTTTAACGATATTGAAACGGATTGGTATTGGTTATAGAAGGGATAAATTCTACATCCCATTTCTCCGCTTTTTTCCATGCATTCATTTTTTCAATGAAGCGTAAAATGCAGACACGTTCTATGTTATGCCCCGGATCAATTACCGTCAATCCATTTGCCTGCATATCGTGGGCTGTATGATAATACACATCTCCTGTGATGTAAACATCGGCTCCTTTTTTTAGCGCATCTGGATAAAAATTACCACCAGAGCCACCACAAATGGCAATTTTTTGTACCATTTTTTTAGGGTGAACGACAGGCTCCACTAAACGCAATCCATCTAGTTCAAACACGTTTTTGACGCGTGTTACGAAATCTTCAATCAACATGGGCTGGGGTAAATGTCCCACACGACCAATCCCGTATTTTATCGGATCATTGCCTAGAGAAAGTAAATCAAAGGCAGGTTCTTCATAAGGATGTACCGCATACATTGCTCTTAGAACTTCAGCTTCAATTGTTTCAGGTAATAAAACTTCTATTTTGGCTTCTTGAACACTTTCTGGCACTCCAACACTGCCAATAGCAGGGTGCGCCCCCATCATTGGTGTAAATCTGCCAATACCCACTGATTGAAAACTAGTAAATTGGTAATTGCCCTGTTCACCAGCACCTGCCTCACCTAATGCTTGCCGCATTTTTGCTGCTGCTTCAATAGGGACATAGACAATCAATTTTTTGAATTTCACTTGATGGGTTTGGGTCATAAAGTCTTCCACTTCAATTCCCAACATTTCGCAAAACCAATCATTTAAACCATCGGAAATAATATCCATATTCGTATGAGCGGCATAAACTGCAATGTCATGTTTCACCAAATCCAGATACATTTTGGTCTGAGGATCTGTTTGGGTTAAGCGTTCAATTGGTCGAAAAATTGGCGGATGTTTTGCAACGATTAAATCAATTTTCTTTTCAATTGCTTCTTGTACAACTTCTGGTCGCACGTCTAAAGTCATCATAACCCGTTTGATTGGCTTATCCAATGTACCAATATGCAAACCAACCGGATCTCCCTTTTCAGCAAGCCACAACGGACAATACGCTTCAAAACGTTTAATAAAATCCTTGGCTATCACTCTAAAACCTCCTTAATCCAGGCCAATTCTTGTTTAATGGCAATTACTTTTTCTTCAGGTACCACTTTGGCTTTTTGTAATTGAATTAAAACTTTCTCTAAAGCATATTGCTCCTGCAACCATTTTTTTAGAAAGACACTATTTTTTTCAGCTAACAAGTAAGGACCAAAGAAAATCTCTTTATCGGTTAATTGGGATTTAACAACTGTCTTTTCAGCTACAATAACTTCATAAATTTTATCATTTTCCGCTAGAATACTTTCTGTTAAAATCTCATAGCCTTCTTTTTGTAACCAGCGGCGAACATTTGCTTCTCCAACATTGGGCTGTAATATCAAACGCTCATGACCAGACAGTTGCCCTTGTGTTTTTCCATTTTCCAGAATACTTGTGATTAATGTACCACCCATCCCCGCAATGGTAATTGTATCAATTTCATCCTCTTTTTTTATTGCTGCTAAACCATCAGCTAAACGCACTACAATTTTGTCTGCTAAACCACTTTTAACAACTTGTTTTTGCGCTGATTGAAAAGGCCCTACCACCACTTCGCCACACACAGCATAGGAAATTTTCCCTACAAGCATTAATGCGACTGGCAAATAAGCGTGATCTGAGCCAATATCAGCTAAACGTGCACCCTTTGGTACAGCATTACCAACGACTGTCAGACGTTGTGACAGTTCTTGTTCATTCATATTCTGTTCTCCTTTAAAGGTTAAAATCAACTCATTTTGACCCGTTTATTTCGAAAAAATTGGCACAAAATTTTCGCAAAAGAAAATTCGTGCCAATTCATTTTAATCATTACGACGATTAGGTCCTGACATGACAATTTCTTTTGCCAAATAACGGATACGTTCCATAATGCGTTTGGCTTTCAACGGCTCATCCGCAGTTTTCGTTAGCCGCAAATGATTTTCCAATCCATCCATTGTAAAATTAGAAGTAAAAAATGTCGGTAATTGTTCTTGCATACGATATTGCAAAATAACACCAAATATTTCATCTCGTGTCCAAGCAGTTAAAGCATCTGCTCCAACATCATCTAAAATGAGTATCTTAGGCTTTTTCACATTTTCCAATTTCTCAGCGACAGTATTATCCGCTACTGAACTTTTCATCATGGAGGTAAAGGTTGGCATATGCACCATCATAGAAGTATAGCCTCTTTTTGCTAACTCATTTGCCATGGCACCTAATAAATACGTTTTTCCGACACCAAAATCACCAGCTAGATACAATCCTTTATGAAAAGACTTTGCATTTTCTGCATAGTTTTTAATAAACTTCATCGTCTCAAATAACGCTTCTTCTCGTTCGTCTGTTTTATCAAAGTTTTTCATACTCGCATTCCGAATATCTTTGGGGATGTCAATGGTGCTAACGCGATTTTTAATTTCTTCTTGTTTCCGACGCTCCACTAAATCTTCGGTTGGAACATAGGCAACATCAATATAATGAAAATTCAAAACTAGGCGGGGCTCATATCCTGGCGCCATCATGGCAGGATCGTTTAACTTAAATTTGCGTTTTTCTTGAACGAATTCGTATAGTTTAGGGTAACTCTTTTTTATATCTGCTTCCGTTAATTTGTCTTTATTTTCATCTAAAAATTTTTTCACTGCTGTATCTGCTAAAACTTCTTGCATCATCGCTTCATATTTTTTTTGAAAATTTTGCCGTTCAAATAATTGATTGACACTTTTGCCAACATCATCCATTATTTTTCACCTTCTTCGTCATTGAAATACTCTCGCATCATTTTATCAATCTCTGCTTTACGAGTCGGGTCACTTGTCGTTTGATTTTTGGACCAGTCTGGTAAATCTTCTTTTTTCACAATATTTTGTGTTCGGCTGCTATTTTTTTTGCGTTGCTCTTTAGCCGCTTGTTTTTCTTTTACCGTTTTTTGGACATATTTAATAGCAGCTTCTGGGGTATTAATTTTATTTTGCGACCAGTCATTAGCTATTTGATTGGTTAATGCCTGTGGTAGTTGAGATTTATTTTGATCAACTAGTAAATAGTTCAATAAAATATTAATGACTGCTGTCGGTAAGGGGGATTTTTCCACCAAGTCCGTCAACAACCACTCCTCATTTTTCGTGACATAGCCACCTTTAGCCGCTTTCAAATTAACCAAGTACTCCATTGGCGCTAACGCTTCGCTATCTAAAATTCGATACCAATCTGCTTTTGTAAATCCTTGAGCTAACAAAGTATTTTTACGACGAATCTGTTGATCACTTTCGTAATTTGGCGTTGTTGTTTTTTTTTCTGATAAGATATTTTGGCTTTGTTTATACACAATATTTTTCAATTTTCGTGCATCAATTGTTCCATCTGCTAAAGAAACTGCTTCAGCCATTAAATTAGTTAATTGCACTTCATCATAACCAAACATTTCATGATATAGCGTAAGGCTATTTTTTAAAGAGTCTGTTAACTGCATAGGATTAATAAACTTTTTCGTCGCTAAATCACGCAACAAACTCCAATTTAACTGGTTTTTATCCAATGGTAGCTGTGTATCTGCGTGAGCTATCTCTTCAGTGACCGACTCAACTAGGGCTTGATTAGCTTGGTATTCTCTTTGGGAAAAAGTATACACAGAACCAAATTTTGTCGTTACTTCTTGGTAGTTAGCTGTTTGAATGTCTTGAGGTTTAAAGCGACGATTTAATTGTCGAAATTTATTTTGCCCTACTTTTACAACCAATAAAAAAGACATTAGTTCATCTTTTAAAAAGGCTTGTGGTGATAAAGGTTCCATTAAAACATATAAAAACCGAATTTCTGGTTGTTCTTGATAATAAGTTTTTAATAGTCCAATTCCTTCTAAACGTTTTTTGGCCACTTTGAAAGCCGAAATTCCGATATCTAAGGCATTAAGTAATTCTAAGTGGTTATATTCTTCTTGTGTATCTTCAAAGTCTTGTAGTAAACAAAAGTACAAAGCTAGCGCATCCGCACCAATAATTGGCTGATACAAATTTACCAAAGCTTTTTGTCCCTCACTTGTGAGGGGTAAACTTTTTTTTACTTCATAAACTGCTTTTGGTTGTAGGTTGGCTTCATAAGCATATTCCAAAAAAATGCAGCCTCCAATTTATTCAGATTCGTTTTTGCCGTTTGCTTTGGCAACAATATCTTGTAATTCTTTTAAGAAAACCGACATATCTTTAAATTGACGATAGACACTGGCAAAGCGAATATAGGCGATTTCGTCAACATCCACTAAGTCTTCCATCACATACTCGCCAATAAGTGTTGTAGAAATTTCGTTTTCTCCTAAAGAACGGACACGATTTTCCACATGGTCAACAATTTCTTCCATTTGTTCCATAGCAACTGGTCGTTTTTCTGCAGAACGAATTAACCCACGCAAAATCTTTTCTCGATTGAATTCTTCCCGTTCACCATTTTTCTTAATCACTAGTAAAGGTGCCGCTTCTATTTTTTCAAAAGTGGTAAAACGGAAGCCGCAATTTTCACATTCTCTTCTTCTTCTAATCGTACGTCCATCATCGGTTTGACGACTATCAATAACCCGTGAACTATTATGGTGACATTTTGGACAACGCATCTTTTCACCTCATTTATTTTCTAGGAATTTTGCTTATATTATAACAGAAAAAAATTGTGTTGTATTGTCTTGCATCTAAGAAAAGACAGCGTTATACGTTTTTACGCAATATTTTAAAAAACTAGCTTTCTTTTTAGATAATAAAAAGCCTTGGAATAAAAATAGCTTCCAAAGCTTTTTTACAACATTACGTCAGAAAGACAACTAGTCTTTATTTTTAAAATGACTTTCTAACCAATTGACGACTTGTTGGACTGTCGCCTCTTTACTACCATTATTGTCAAAAACAGTATCTGCTAAAGCCTTCTTTTCTATTAATGGCATTTGACTGGCAATCTTCATTTCTGCTGTTTTTTCGTCGATATGATCTCGTGCCATCAATCGTTTTTTTTGCTCTGAAAAGTCGACATATACTACAGCAACTTCGTCCATATAATGATCGTAATGACCTTCGTACATTAGAGGAATATCTGCCACAACTAACGGGCTGATTTTTTTTCCAGCAATAATTTGCCCTTTAATTTTTTGACGCAAATATGGGTTCATTAATTCATTCAATTGTTGCCGTTTTTGGCTATCTTTAAAGACTATCTCTCCTAATTTTTTGCGATTCAATTCACCTGTTGCACTTAGAATTCCCGACCCAAATACAGCAACAATAGCTGCCAATGCTGCTTGGCCAGGTTCAACAATTTCTCGTGCTATCACATCCCCATCAACAACAGGGAATCCCTTTTCTTTAAAAACATCGACAACGGTACTCTTACCACTGGCAATTCCCCCAGTAATACCTAACACAAAACTCATGCTCAGCACCTCGCAATTAATTTTTGACAGTGAGGACACAAATGAGTGCCACGTTGTGCTACTTTGATTTTTTCAATTGGTGTTTGGCAACGTGGACAAGGTTGTCCGGTTCTACCGTAAACATTTAGCGACAATTGGAACTTTCCTGCCTCACCTAATGCATTTAAGTAAGTCCGTACGGTAGTTCCACCAGCCGCTACAGCTCTTTTTAAAACATCAATAATTGCTAAACGTAATCGCTTGATTTCTGATTCACTGAGGGTGTCACAAGGTTGCATTGGATGAATTTTCGCCAACCATAATACTTCATCAACATAAATATTTCCTAAACCCGTTACCATTTTTTGATCTAATAACGCTGGTTTAATTTCCCGTTTTGTTTTTGCCAAATCTCGTTTGAATTGTGCTAATTTAAACGTTTCTGGAGTTGGTTCTGGTCCTAATTGCGCAATACTTTTAAATCTTTTGGCTTCCCCTTTTAATACTAGCTCCATTCTGCCAAATTTACGTACATCACGATATTGCAATTGACTACCATCTGTAAAATGAAAAATGACGTGTGTATGTTTTGTCACTACTGCATGTGTCTGTGCGGAAAAAAACTCATATTTTCCTTCCATACGTAAATGAGAGATTAATTCATAATCAGAAAGTTCAAATATTAAATATTTTCCCCGACGATTAATTGTTTCAATTTTTTGACCACTTAATTCTTGCTTGAAGGTTTCTACTTCAGGCAGTGCGATGATTTTGGACCAGAAAACATCCACTGTCGCAATTTCTTTATTTAAGATAAGCTGTGACAATCCTCTTCTGACTGTTTCTACTTCAGGTAATTCTGGCATCTTTTCCCCTTCTTATTTGGCATCGTACCACGTATCCCCCCAACTACTATCTGTAACAAGAGGGACGTGTAATGCCACAGCATTTTCCATGACTTCTTTTACTAGTTTATCTAATTTTTCTAATTCTGTAGTTGGTACTTCAAAAACCAGCTCATCATGCACTTGTAATAACATAACGGCTTTTAAATCTTCTTCTTGCAATCGTTTTGCAAGCTCAATCATCGCAATTTTTAAAATATCTGCTGCACTACCTTGGATTGGCGTATTAATTGCCGTGCGTTCAGCAAAAGAGCGGATATTAAAGTTACGTGCATTAATATCTGGCAAGTACCGACGACGATGATACAATGTTTCGACATACCCTTTGTCTTTTGCATCCCGTACAATATTTTCCATATATTGTTTAACCCCAGGATACTTTTCAAAATAAGTATCAATGTATTGTTGCGCCGCTTTTCTTGAAATTCCTAAATTTTGTGATAAACCATAATCAGATATACCATAAACAATCCCAAAATTCACTGCTTTTGCTTGGCGACGCATATTAGGTGTCACATCTTCGGCATTTTCAATTCCAAAAACTCGCATAGCAGTGCTGGCGTGAATATCTTGTCCTTCCAAGAACGCTTCTTTTAAGTGCTTGTCATCTGAAATATGGGCTAATACGCGTAATTCAATTTGAGAATAATCTGATGAGTAAATGACCCAGTCTTTTGCTCTTGGTACAAAGGCTTGACGGATTTTGCGCCCTTCTTCCAAACGAATGGGAATATTTTGCAAGTTAGGATCTACTGAACTTAAACGGCCCGTTTGGGTTAAAGTTTGGACATAACGGGTATGGATTTTTTGATCAGGTTGAATCACTTTTAATAAACCTTCAACATAGGTCGACTGAATTTTGGCAATTTGACGATACGTTAAAATATCAGCCACGATCGGTGCTTGCTCTTGTAATTGTTCCAAAACATCTACTGCCGTTGAATAACCGGTTTTCGTCTTTTTAATTACAGGAAGTCCCATCTTTTCAAAAAGAATAACACCCAATTGTTTCGGTGAATTCAAATTAAACACTTCGCCTGCTTCTGCATAAATTTTTTCTTCAATCTCATGCAAGCGCGTAGCAAATTCTCCTTTCATATCCAAAAGACGTTTACTGTCAACAGTGATACCAGCTATTTCCATCTCTGCTAGAATTTGGGATAAAGGTAATTCCATTTGATAAAACAAATCGCTCTGATTTTTTTCTTTCAAATCTTCAGCTAGTTTTTCACTTAAAAATAAAATTGCCTTCACTTTACGCGCTAAATGAGCATAAAAGTCTTCCATGTTTTCTGGCAAGCCTTTTTTTGCACCTTTGCCATAAACGGCTTCGTCTGTTTGGATATCTGTAAAGCCGTAATGTTCTGCCACCCCTGCAATGTCGTTATTGCTATCATTGGTATCTAACAAATATGCAGCAAGTAACACATCAAAAGTAATGCCTTGTGGTCGTTTGGCATAACGTTTTAAAGCAACGTAAGTACGTTTGGCATCATATGTTTTTTTATTATTTTTTTCTTGTAACCAATTTTGAAAATCTTGATTCTCAAATAAAGCTACATTATCTGTTACGTAAATCTTTTTATCATTTCCCCAAGCAATACCAACAACGTCAGCCAGATGATAATTATCAACTAACATCTCAGGATATATTGCCATATCTGATTGGAACATATCCGCAGTAAATTCATCTACTACTTCAAACATAATTTCTGCCAAATCAGCTGGATCCTCGGTAATGTTTAATTTACTTAGAAATTGCTTAAAATCCATTTCTTTGTAAAATGGCACCAATTTATCCAAATCTTTACCTGAATATGACAAGTCTTCAATTTTAATCGTTACCGGCGCTTCCGTATTAATAGTAGCTAATTTTTTTGACAAAAAAGCTTGCGCTTGATCATTAATTAGGTTTTCTTTCATTTTGCTTTTTTTCAGTTGCGCAATATTTTCATAGATTCCTTCAACAGAGCCATACTCTTTTAAAAGCTTAATTGCTGTTTTTTCACCAATTTTAGTTACACCGGGAATATTATCTGAGGCATCACCAGCCAAACCTTTCATATCGATAATTTGTTGGGGTGACAAGCCATCGTATTTTTCGGCAATGTGCGCTGGTGTATAAGCCTCAATTTCACTAACACCTTTTACTGTAATATCAACGGTCACATCATCACTGGCCAATTGCGTTAAATCCCGATCTCCAGATAAGATTACCACTTCAAACTCATCTTTATCCACTTGAGTTGCCAGAGTACCGATAATATCGTCAGCTTCATAATTTTCAAGTTCATAATGTTTTACACCGAGTGCGGTGATAAGTTCTCGAATGTAAGGGAGTTGTTCCCGAAATTCACCAGGAGTTTTCGCCCGCCCGGCTTTATAGTCTTGATACATCTCTGTTCGAAAAGTTGTCTTACCGGCATCAAAGGCCACCAACACATGGGTTGGTCTTTCTTTTGTCATCACATTTTCAAACATTGTATTAAAAGCATAAATTGCATTCGTATGCAAACCATTCTTGTTTTTAAAGCGCTCCAGCGAATTATGCAAAGCAAAAAAAGCACGATAAGCTACGCTATTGCCGTCTACTAATAAAAGTTTTTTCTTCGTCATCGAAATTCTCCTTATCTTGTTGATTTTCTAACAACAATTTGCTGCAATCCCACAAAAGTTCCTCTTTATTCTAACAAAGTTCTAGGAAACTAGCGATGATTAATGATCAGTAAATTTCAAATAAAAAAGGAGAACTTGGTGATTTTTCCCAAGTTCTCCCAACAGTTATTGCGTCTTAAAAATTAATCTCGACCAAAGATGCGTAAGAACGCCAATAACAAGTTAATGAAGTCTAAATAAAGTTGCAATGCTACAAAAACAGCGATTCCTGTATTTTCTGTTCCTCGACTTTGTTCATAATACGTTTTAATCATTTGATGATCATAAGCAGTCAAGCCTGCAAAGACAAAAACTGTTACAATTGACATCAAATATTCTACTGGACCACTGTGTAAAATTAAGCCATTTAACAGCATTGTGATTACAATTCCGATTAACGCAATGAAGCCAATACGTCCTACAACTGACAAATCTCTTTTTGTAAAAACGCCGAATAGTGCCGTTGCAGCAAACGTTGCAGTAGCAGCTCCAAAGGCTACATAGATCGTATTAATATCATAGTGTAAAAGCGTAGCCGTTAAAGTTAGTCCATTTAACAAAGAATACACTAAAAAACCAGCAATTGTTATTGCGGGATTTTTTCTAGCCTTGGCTGCCAATACTAAAACTAATATTAGTTGGACAATCCACAAACCTAAAAATCCTAATGGAAAACCATTTATAAAGCGAATTGTTTGTGGTAGAAATGACGTAGCACAAAGATAAGAAGTAATACCGCTAATCCCGAGTCCTACAGCAAAAAAAGCATAGACTTTAGCATAAAAACGATTTAATGTATCTTTTTCTACAACGGGTGTTTGATAGTTATTCATGAATATCCCCTACACTTTCTGTTTCAATTATTGGAGGTTGCACCATTACGACTGCATCTAAAACACGAGCTTCTTCTGCATTGGTTGCTTCGACAGAAATTGTCACTACATCCTTCATTTTATCAACTTTAATTACTTCAAATGCAAAAGTCAATGTTTCATAATGATAAACAGGTTCAATAAAGTTTACCGAAAAATTCACCACATGTGATCCTGGACCAGGCAAATGTTTGGAAATAGCACTAGTAATAATCCCCATTAACATAACAGACGGTACAATAGGACGTTGATAAGTGGTTTGTTGCGCATAATCATGCTGGATATAAAGCGGGTTAGCATCATTGGTTAATCCTAAATATAATAACAGCTGATTGTCTTCAATTGATTCGGTTAAAGATAACGAATCACCTTCCTCAATTTCTTCGATGGTTTTCCCCATTTTTTTTACGCGATTGATCTGCAAACTTGATTCCTCCATGTTTTAATATCGTTTTGTAGATTTCATAGCTATTGTATCAGAACGCCTTAAAAGTGCAAGTTTTGAAGCTAATCTATTCATACTATTAAAACTTTCTCTACTTTTTCAGCAACTATTAGAATTTCAATTTTTATAAAAAAACTGATGCAACAAAAGCATCAGTTTTTCGTGTTTAAATTGTTTTTTATGACGCTAAGATGAGTTGTAGAGTAAAGTGTTTATTGGTTAAGAACGATTACGTGTTGTATTACTTAATAATTTTTCGTAAGCAGCTTCAAATTTTTGGACATCACCAGCACCCATGAAGATCATAACAGCATTTTCAAAATCCAATAGTGGCGAAACATTGTCTTCTTTAATGACTTGACCACCTTTTTTGATTTTATCTCCTAGATCTTCAATTTTGACATCTCCTTGTACTTCACGGGCTGAGCCAAAAATATCACACAAGAAAACTTTATCAGCTAAATCTAGTGCTTCAGCGAAGTCATCCATTAGCGCAATTGTCCGCGTAAACGTATGCGGTTGGAAAACGGCAATAATTTCTTTATCTGGATATTTTTGACGTGCTGCATCGATTGTAGCTTTAATTTCAGCTGGATGATGCGCATAGTCATCAACGATTGTCATATCGGCAACTTTTTTCTCACTAAACCGACGTTTGACACCTGCAAAAGTTTGCATTTCTTCTGCAACTTCCGTCATATCAATACCTTCTAAATACGCAATACCAATGACACCTAGCGCGTTTAAAATATTATGTTTACCAAAAGCTGGTAAACTAAAATGACCAATTTCTTTTCCTTTAACAAAAACATCAAACTCAGAACCTTTTGTTGTTCGTTTAATATTTTTTGCTTGAATATCGTCATTATCATTTAAACCATAATAATAAATTGGCGCTTCTGATTCTAATTTACGCAAGTAAACATCATCACCATAAGCAAAAATTCCTTTTTTCACTTGATGGGCCATTGATTGAAACGCTGTAAAAACATCTTCAATGCTCTTATAATAATCGGGATGATCAAAGTCAATATTGGTCATAATCGCATAATCCGGCGCATATGCTAAAAAGTGACGACGGTACTCACAAGCTTCAAAGGCAAAGAAGTCAGCATCTGGTACCCCATGTCCTGTACCATCACCAATCAAATAACTCGTTGGTGAGACGCCACTAAATACATGAGCTAATAAACCGGTCGTACTTGTTTTACCATGAGAACCCGTAACCGCAATACTCGTATAGTCATTAATAAAACGGCCGATAAAATCATGGTAACGAATTACTTCGCAGCCTAATTCTTTGGCACGAACAATTTCTTCGTGAGTATCGGGAAATGCATTCCCAGCAATAACAATCATATCCGCCTTAATGTTATCGGCATTAAATGGTAAGATTGTGATCTCTGCTTTTTCTAAATCTCGTTGTGTAAAGAAATATTTTTCAACATCTGATCCTTGCACATGGTATCCTTTTTCGTGTAAAACTAATGCTAGCGAACTCATGCCAGAACCTTTGATTCCAACAAAATGATAAAGCTTATCTTTGTCATTCATCCTAATTTAGCCTCTTTTCTTCCCTATCAATCATGTAAAAACTCTTTTTTGTTTTTGTTAGCTTTTTCAATCCAATTCGTCTTTGTCTCAAATTAAACAAAATCTTTAATTTACCAAAAAACGAGCTAATAATTTGCACGAGGTTCATTATCTAACAAAAACGGTAAAAATTCAACGAGTTTTATTCGAAAAGCGCCTAACATCTCCTCGTTAACGCGTTCTTTGTCAAAGTTTAATTAACAATTCTTAAAAATTCCAATTTTTGGCCACATTGACCACAGACAAATCGCTGTGTATTAATTTTCCTTTGACGCTTAAAAATTTGCCCACAGCCACTGCAACGATACGTTACTTGTCGTCTAACTTGACTATTTTTTTCCTGCGGTAGTCCAGGTGCGTAGCGACTCCCTCCAACTTGTGCTAATAAAATTTTAAAATCACGATCTTGATGACGGTAGCCTTTTTTTAATAGATGCAGATGATAGTGACATAATTCATGTTTGATAATCCCCACTTGCTCTCTTGCAGAAATTTCTGCAAATAAAGTTGGATTAAAATCCAAGTGATGGTCAGTCAAATGATAGCGTCCTCCCGTTGTTTTCAAACGTGAATTAAAGACGGCACGATGCTGAAAAGGGCGATTAAAAAATTGGATCGAAATCTCTTCTACTAGTCGTTGTAACTGTATTTCTGTCATATTATTCTCCAGTTGGATTCAACATGGTTAAGCTAATGCGTCCTTTTTGTTCATCTACTTGCTCTACCCATACCGTAACAATATCTCCTACTGCTACGACATCTTTTGGTTGTTTGACAAAGCGGTGACTCAATTTTGAAATATGGACTAAACCATCTTGTTTAACACCAATATCGACGAAAGCCCCAAAATCAATGACATTGCGAACAGTCCCCTTTAACTCCATCCCAGCTTTTAAATCCTTCATCGTTAAAACGTCTTTTCTTAAAAGAGGGGCGGGCATTTCATCTCGCATATCTCGTCCGGGTTGCAAAAGTGCCTTTAAAATATCTTTTACTGTTGCCACACCTGCTTGCAAATCAGTAGCTACTTTTTCTAGATTCAAGACTTGCAAGCGAGCCTGCGCCTCTTTTGTCCCAAGTTCTTTCAATTTAACATCCGCAAGTGTCAAGATTTCTTTTGCCACAGGGTAACTCTCTGGATGAATACCGGTATTGTCTAAAATGTCACTTCCTCCAGGAATTCGTAAAAAACCGATCGCTTGTTCATATGCCTTTGGTCCTAAACGTGGGACTTTTTTCAATTGATTGCGTTTAGTAAACGCGCCATTTTCTTCTCGATAATTAAAAATATTTTGTGCCGTCGTTTTATTGAGGCCAGCAATATGTTGAAGGAGTTGCGGACTGGCCGTATTAACGTCTACCCCAACTTGATTGGTTACCGTTTCAACGACAAAATCTAGTTGTTCGGCTAAACGTTTTTGTGACACATCATGTTGATATTGTCCAACTCCAACAGCTTTCGGGTCGATTTTTACCAGTTCTGCTAAAGGATCTTGCAAACGACGTCCAATACTAATTGCACTTCTTTCTTCGACTTGTAAATTAGGAAATTCCCCTCTGGCAATGTCACTTGCTGAATAGACGGAAGCCCCCGCTTCATTAACAATTACATAATAAACTTCTTGATTTAAAGCACGAATTTGTTCGGCTACAAATTGTTCTGATTCCCGACTTGCTGTCCCATTTCCAATTGCAATCATTTGGACGCCATATTTTTCAATTAAGTGTTGCAAAGCAGGTCCTGCTGCTTCTCGTTTGTTTTGTGGCGCTGGTTTATGAGGATAGATTACTGTAATAGCCAAAACTTTTCCTGTTGCATCTAAAACAGCTAATTTACAGCCTGTTCGATAAGCTGGATCAAAACCTAAAACAACTTTTCCTTTTAACGGTGGTTGTAATAATAAGTTGCGCAAATTTTCACCAAAAACGGCAATGGCTTGCTCGTCTGCGTTCTCGGTTAATTCATTGCGAATTTCTCGCTCAATCGCAGGTGCAATAAAACGTTTATACGCATCTTCATAGGCAGCAGTGACATAACTTACCGCTTCACCATGTCCTTTTATGATTTGACGATTTAAATAATTTAAAATTTCTTCTTCTGGTGGCACAATAGTAACTTTTAAAATGTCTTCTTTTTCGCCCCGATTCGTTGCTAAAATTCGATGGGAAACCATTTTTTTAACTGGTTCTTCAAAGGCATAGTACATTTCATACACACCTTTTTCATCTTGTTCTATCTTTTTACCAGTACTAGTATAAAGTCCCTTATCAAAAGTTTTTTGACGAATCCACGTTCTAAATTGGGCAGAATCTGAAAATGTTTCAGCTAAAATTTCATGGGCACCTGCTAAAGCCGTTGCCACATCTGGTACTTCTGCGGTTAAAAATTCTGTCGCTTTTTTCGCCACAGCATCATTAGAAAATGTTAATAACCAATTGGCTAAAGGTTCAAGTCCTTGTTCTTTGGCAATAGTAGCCTTTGTCCGACGTTTTTGTTTGTAAGGACGATACAAATCTTCCACTTGTTGCATCTTACTAGCAGCCTGAATATTAGCAGCAAGTTCTGGTGTTAATTTTTCCTGTTCTGCAATTAAACGTAATACTTCACCTTTACGTTTTTCTAAATTTTCTAAATATTGGTAACGTTCTTCAATCTCACGAATTTGTACCTCATCTAAATTGCCCGTTGCTTCTTTACGATAACGTGCAATAAAAGGGACAGTATTACCATCTAATAACAAGTCTAAAACTTGTTGCATTTGTTTTTTTGAGTAATTCGTCAGCTCTGCTTGTAATAACGTTAATAAATCTTGATTAACAGCTGTCATGTCATCTCACCTTTCTTTTGACCTCATCTATTTTAACATAGAAAATACCATTCATTCTGACAAAAATCCGGACAAGAAAAAAGCTGCCAAAATAAGGGCAGCTTCTTTTCTTATCAAAATAATATTTCTTGGTCTCTATAGCATTAGCCTACATCAACTGAATTTTGTCTAAAAAATTTCAAAAAAATATACAGGCTTTGATTCGAATTACATTCTTAGCTTTGACATTTAAAAGTCCGGTTGCCAAGGTCCTTGTAAATTTTGATAGGCAATATCTTGAACAATACCTGTTTTACTAAAAACTACACCATGAATAGAGCCGCCAAAAACACCACCACCATCAATACCAATTTTATTATCTGAAAGCCACAAATCCGTTGTCTTCATATCACCATGAAGCATAGGTGTAATCGTATGACCAAAAACAATTTTTTTACCTGTCTTATTTTTTCCTTTGTGAAATGGTTCTCGTATCCAAATAAAGTCAGCTGAAGCGGTCTCGTGCCAATCCTTTTTTGTTAAATCTACACCCGCATGAACAAAAAGATAATCTTCCCATTCATAGTATAACGGCCGTTGCGTTAAAAATTCGACTAAATCGTAATAGCGACTGCGAATCATCATCGCTATTTCTGTAGGTGAGTATTCATCACACGCCCCTTTGTGCAAAAGGCTTTCAATGGTCTCTTTCCCACCATTGTGCAAATAGGAAGGAAACCAGTCTTCTGGCTGTGTTAGAAATTGTAACAAGTATTCTTCGTGATTGCCTCGCAAATAAATAGCACCAAAATTTTCCACAAGATTTTTTCCTAATAAAAAACATTCTTTACTACGTTTTCCACGATCATTCAGATCACCCATTAATACAAGTTGGTGGTGTTCAGAATCAAAATATGTTAAAAGTTTTTTAAACAACTCATATTCTCCGTGAATATCACCAATGGCATATACATATTCTTTCATCACTTTCACCTCATTATTAGTATACCAAAAATCTTCACAAAAATTTCAAATCCTATATTTGGACATGTGTTATAAAAAGCTTTAAAATAAACACGACACCATGTCATAATTTACGTGGAAAAGAGTGAGAATAATGCAGAAAAAAACAATTGGGCTACTATTTGCAGGCGTAGTCGTTGCAGGCGTGATCGGTTTTGCATTGGTTAATAGTGGTACCAAAAAAGATGACAGTATAACTATTCGCAGTGCGACAGCAAAAAAAATGGACGTAACCGAAACGTTAAGTACAAGTGGCACTTTAATTCCAAATAAAATCGAAAATTTAGTTGGTACTGGTACTGTGAATACCCTAAATGTACAGATTGGCGATACAGTCGAAAAAAATCAAGTATTAGCCAACTACGATAATGGGTTAACATTGACTGCAAGAATGAAAGGTACCGTTACTGAAGTCAACATTCATACAGGTCAGCCAGACACTGCTGCGCAACAAGGAAAAGCATCAATTGTTGTTTCGGATTTAACAAATTTGAAAATTCAACTTGCTTTATCCAATTCTGAAGCTAGCCAAGTGACTGTTAATCAGAAAGCTGTTATTACTTCTGGCCGCCATCAGTATGCTGGTCAGGTAACTCAAAAAGACCCTACCGCAACATCGCCACAGACAGCAACTGGTGGTGCCACTTTGGGAGCGGTTGTAACTTTTACGGACAAACCTAAAGAATTATATGCAGGATTTTCAGCTGATGTAGCTATTAGTGTTGCTACTGCAAAGGACGCTTTAGCAATCCCGATTGAAGCGTTAACCTACAATGAAAAAAATGAGCCTATCGTCTATGAAGTAAAAGACAATAAAGCAAAGATTGTTAAAGTTGAAACCGGTATTCAGTCTGATCAATTTATTGTAATTAAAAAAGGAATTACTGATGGTAATTCTGTTATCTTGTCTCCTACTTCTGATTTAAAAGACGGCAGTGCCGTCACTAAAGAGTAGGTGATAAAATGATTGATTTAAAAAATGTCGTCAAAATTTATCGCACAGGTGGCGAAGAATTGATGGCCTTAAAACATGTTAATCTCCATATTGCTGAAGGAGAATTCACATCCATCATGGGACCTAGCGGCTCTGGAAAATCTACCATGATGAATATTTTGGGCTTGTTAGACCGGTTTGATGATGGCACATACCTTTTAAATGGAAAAAATGTGACCCATTTGACTGATATTCAAAGTGCCAAAGTTCGCAATCAAGAGATTGGTTTTGTCTTTCAATCTTTTAACTTAATGCCACGGATGACATTGCTAGAAAATGTTGCACTTCCATTAGTCTATGCCGGCGTTTCAAAATCCGAGCGAAAAAAAAGAGCACAAAAAGCGTTGGAACAAGTCGGCTTAGCAGATCGCGTTCATCATCGTCCCAACGCCATTTCTGGGGGGCAAAAACAACGAGTTGCCATCGCCCGAGCAATTGTCAATGATCCTGTAGTTTTAATGGCCGATGAGCCAACTGGAAATTTAGATTCTAAAACAACACTAGAGATTATGAAAATTTTCCAAGATTTAAACAACAACGGCACAACAGTAGTCATGGTTACCCACGAGCCTGAAGTTGCTCAGTATACCAAACGTATTGTCTCCTTCAAAGACGGTGAAATTATTGGTGACAATCCAGTTCAAGAACGAAAAAAACTATAGGGAGGGTCAAAAATGGGGATTAGCGAAAGCTTTAAAATGGCATTAGATAGCATCTTAGCCAATAAAATGCGGTCATTTTTGACCATGTTGGGAATTATTATTGGGATTAGCGCTGTTATCGCAATTTTGGCTGTTGGGAATGGTGCAACAAAAGAAATTAATGGTACTTTTAGTGATTTAGGTGCCTCCACCATCTCCGTTTCAACTAGTCAAGATGCCAGTGATAGTCAAAAAATTACAACTCAAGATGTTACTGCGCTAAAACACAGTATTCCCAAAATCGATCATATCTCCCCTGTCACAACCATTCAAGGAAGTTTGACAGCGAATGATAAAAGTAAATTTGGAATTGCTATAGCCGGTATGCCGGATTTGCAATATACTAATCAAATGATGGATAAAGTACTTCTTTTTGGTCGTTATTTCAATCAAATCGAATATGAAGAGAATGCGAAAGTAACCATTATTAGTGCCGATACGGCGCGCTATTTTTTTAATGGACGGGACAATGTTATTGGAGAAAAAATTTCAGTCAAAAATCAAACTGGACAAGTCACTTTACGTATTATTGGGGTTACGAAAGGAACAATGGAAAAAATGATGGGATCATTTGATAGCGAAAAATTGCCTGGCTATTTGGCACTTCCACTTACAACCGCTGTTTCTTTACAACCTGATAGCACAAAAATAAGCGAACTCACGGTTATTGCTAATTCCAAAGATGATATTGATACTATTTCAAAACAAATTGTAAATATTTTATCCGTGCGACACGATGTTGTTGGTGATAAAGTCTATACAGCCACTAATTTCTTGCAAGCATTGGATGAAGTGAACAATGTTTTAGGTTTATTCATTAACTTTATTGCAGCCGTAGCCGCCATCGCATTACTCGTTGGTGGGATTGGTGTGATGAATATTATGTTAGTTTCTGTTACCGAAAGAACCAGAGAAATCGGCACAAGAAAAGCCTTAGGTGCAACAAATAATAATATTTTATTCCAATTTTTAACCGAATCTGTCATTTTATGTTTAATTGGTGGGATCGTTGGCTTATTACTTGGAGCTTCATTGGCTTTAATTGTTGCTCATGCTTTAAATATTACAGCACACTTTTCATTAGGCTCAATTGCTTTTGTTTTGCTATTTTCCAGTGCGATTGGTATCTTTTTTGGTGTATATCCTGCCCGTAAGGCGGCCCGGCTCGATCCTATTGAGGCACTACGTTATGAATAAACTGTCAAAAATCTTCCACCAATTCAAAAAAGATTTAAAAGAAGCACTAGATACCGGTGCAATTTCTCACGACAAAGGATAGAGA